>NZ_JBGONU010000001.1:175434-268719 GCF_041439295.1 Vibrio sp. 1F253
TGCCGGCAGATTTACAGTCTGCTCCCTTTGGCCACTCGGGAACCCCTCCAGGGTGTTTTTTCCTAACTCATAATGGATAGGCTAAAGAGATGTTTTTCCCAACGCATCTCTCAAGTGCGGAGCGCATCATAGCAAACACGTTAAACCTGTAAAGGGTTTTTCTTATGGTTTTGTGTTAAATGCTGCCTTTTTGGGCAAAGATGGCGAAAAGTACGCATATTGCTCGTGAAGTGAACATCTGTATTAAGATTTACGTACTGATAGGTAACACCTTGAGGTAATTAGCTTTCTGTATCGCGTTTGGTTCGTGTCATTCGTCATGAAACGTCAATTGAATTTAACTTAGATTTACACTTCTTGACGTTACAGCATTCATCAGTTGATAGAATACGGTTAATTTCATTTATAGATAATAATACCAATCGTAGTAAATAATTGGTCACCCTAGCTGGTTAAAACGCTCGATAACTGCGTTAAGAATTTTTGATTGTAGAATAACTACTTATCGAAACTATCTGTTGAAAAGAGCTGCCTTGTTCTCAAGTCTTTTCCCTGCGCTATTTCTGACCGCTTACCTATTGTGATTGGTATAAACCTTACTTGCAGACCATTATTATGAAGCATAAAACTGTTTTAACCCTGCTTAGCTTGTCTATCATTATGACGTCTCCAGCCGCACTAGCGAAACGTATGGGCCCTAGCACGGTCACTGTTGTTACCGAGCAAGTTGATATTCACCAAGTTAGCCAGTCTCTTTCTTTGGTCGGTAAGTTAGAAGCCGAGCAATCTGTAATGATCACTTCTGAAGTGGCTGGCAGAGTGAACTCTATTAACATCAAAGCCAATCAAGATGTCACCAAAGGGCAGATGTTGGTTCAACTCGATGACGACAAAGCAAAAGCAGCAGTTGCAGAAGCACAAGCATATTTAAAAGATGAAAAGCGTAAGCTTGCTGAATTTCAACGACTAGTGAAACGTAACGCGATCACTCAAACTGAAATTGACGCTCAGAAAACTAACGTAGAGATCGCTAATGCTCGCCTAGCTGCCGCTAACGCTAACCTGAAAGATCTACATATCAGTGCACCTTTCTCTGGTACGGTCGGTTTTATTGACTTTAGCCGCGGCAAAATGGTGACATCGGGTACAGAGCTCGTGACGTTAGATGACTTGTCTGTGATGCAGTTAGATCTTCAGATTCCAGAGCGCTACCTTTCTAAACTGTCTAAAGGTATGACAGTAACGGCTCGCACCAGTGCGTGGGGCGATACTCAGTTCACGGGTACTGTGGTGGGTATTGATTCTCGCATTAACGCCGAAACTTTGAACCTTCGAGTTCGAATCCACTTCGATAACAACAATGATTACCTAAAACCGGGCATGTTAGTGGCGGCTGATATGGACTTCCCACCAGTAGAAGCCCCAATCATTCCAGTTCAAGCGCTTGAGTATTCAGGCACTAAGCGTTTCGTTTATGTTATTGGCGAAGATAACAAAGCGACTCGTACCGAAGTATTCCTCGGGGCTCGTCTTGATAACGAAGTCGTGATCGAAAAAGGTATCGAGATTGGTCAGAAGATCGTAGTGCAAGGTATCGTGAACATGCGTGACGGTGTTTTGGTTCAAGAACTTGCCGTTAATCGCCCTGCTAAACTTGACGGCGATACAGCTAATCTTGATGGCAACAAAGCTAAACTTGATGAAAATACAGCAGCACAAGAAGGCGCTAACTAATGTTGTTATCTGATGTTTCTGTGAAGAGACCAGTAGCGGCTGTTGTATTGAGCCTGCTTTTGGTTGTGTTTGGTATTGTCTCTTTCAATAAGCTCGCAGTTCGTGAAATGCCCGATATTGAAAGCCCGGTGGTATCGATCAGTACTCGTTATGAAGGTGCATCTGCCACCATCATTGAAAGCCAAATTACCTCCAACCTTGAAGATCAGTTATCTGGCATCAGTGGTATCGATGAAATCGAATCTACGACACGAAACGGATCGTCACGAATCACCATCACCTTTGAACTTGGTTATGACCTCAATACAGGTGTCAGTGATGTGCGTGATGCGGTAGCGCGTGCTCAGCGTTCGTTGCCAGATGAAGCCGATGACCCGATTGTTTATAAAAACAATGGTAGTGGTGAAGCGTCGGTTTACATCAATTTAAGCTCAACTGAGATGGATCGAACGCAGTTAACCGACTACACCGAACGTGTGTTGATTGACCGCTTTAGTTTGATCTCTGGTGTGAGCTCGGTGGATATTTCTGGCGGTTTGTACAAAGTCATGTACGTGAAGCTGAAACCTGCGTTAATGGCGGGTCGTGGTGTTACCGCCTCTGATATTACACAAGCCCTACGTAACGAGAACATTGAAAGCCCGGGTGGCGAAGTGCGTAACGATGCGATTGTGATGTCGGTTCGTACTGCTCGTTCATATACTGAAGCCAAAGATTTCGAATACTTAGTGGTGAAACGTGCCTCTGATAACACACCTATCTACTTGAAAGATGTAGCGGATGTTTACATTGGCGCAGAAAACGAGAACTCGACCTTTAAGAGTGACGGCGTTGTTAACGTCAGTATGGGCATTGTGCCTCAGTCTGATGCCAACCCACTTGAGGTGGCTGACTTAGTCCATAAAGAAGTCGAAGCGATTCAAAAGTTCTTGCCTGACGGAACTCGCTTGGCGATTGATTATGACTCCACTGTCTTTATCGACCGTTCGATCTCAGAGGTTTACAGCACACTCTTTATTACGGGTGGTTTGGTTATACTCGTGCTTTACGTCTTCATTGGCCAAGCGCGTGCCACGCTGATTCCAGCCGTGACGGTTCCTGTGTCACTAATCTCGTCGTTTATTGCGGCGTACTACTTTGGCTTTTCTATCAACCTCATCACCTTGATGGCACTTATCCTGTCTATCGGTTTAGTGGTCGATGATGCGATTGTGGTGGTTGAGAATATTTTCCACCACATTGAACGTGGTGAATCACCATTGCTTGCGGCTTATAAAGGCACGCGTGAAGTAGGCTTTGCGGTAATCGCAACCACGCTAGTACTGGTAATGGTGTTCCTACCAATCTCGTTTATGGACGGTATGGTAGGCCTTCTGTTTACTGAGTTCTCGGTACTGTTGGCGATGTCGGTGATCTTCTCATCTGTCATAGCATTAACCTTGACGCCGGTTCTGGGCAGCAAGATTTTAAAAGCGAACGTGAAACCTAATCGCTTCAATCAATTTGTTGAACGTGTGTTTGGTAAGTTAGAAGCTGGATACAAATCGGTATTGCGCCGTGCTCTAAACTGGCGTTGGGCAGATCCAATTATCATTATTGCGTGTATGGGCGGTAGTTATGGTTTGATGCAACAAGTGCCTTCGCAACTGACGCCACAAGAAGACCGTGGTGTTATCTTTGCGTTTGTTCGTGGTGCCGATGCAACCAGTTACAACCGTATGTCTGCCAACATGGACATCGTTGAAGAGCGCCTAATGCCGCTGCTTGGTCAAGGATTCTTGAAGTCATTCAGCATTCAATCGCCAGCGTTTGGTGGTAATGCGGGCGACCAAACGGGCTTCGTTATCATGATCCTGGAAGATTGGGACGAACGTGAAGAGACAGCACAACAAGCCTTGGGTGAGGTGCGTAAGTCTTTAGCGGGTATTCCTGATGTGCGTGTGTTCCCGTTCATGCCAGGCTTCCGTGGTGGTTCGAGTGAGCCTGTGCAATTTGTACTGGGTGGCTCTGATTACTCTGAGCTTCAGAAATGGGGCGAACTGTTAAAGCAAGCCGCTGAAGACTCTCCAATGATGGAAGGTGCGGACATCGATTACTCTGAGAAAACACCAGAGCTGTTGGTAACCGTAGATAAGCAACGTGCAGCCGAGCTAGGTGTGAGTGTTTCGGACATTTCGGACACGTTAGAAATCATGCTGGGCGGTAAGAGTGAAACGACGTTCGTTGAACGTGGTGAAGAGTACGACGTTTACCTGCGTGGCGATGAAAACAGTTTTAACAATGCCAATGACTTAAGCCAAATCTACATGCGAACTCAGTCTGGTGAATTGGTGACACTCGATACTCTAACGCATATTGAAGAAGTAGCGTCCTCGATTCGTTTGTCGCACTACAACAAGCAGAAATCGGTGACCATCAAAGCGAACCTAATGGAAGGTTACACGCTGGGCGATGCTTTGGATTTCCTTGATGAACAAGCGATTGAGCAGCTACCGGGTGATATTTCAGTAAGCTACTCAGGCGAGTCTAAAGACTTCAAAGAGAACCAATCGAGCATCTTAGTGGTGTTTGCGTTAGCGATGTTGGTGGCGTACTTGGTACTCGCGGCGCAATTTGAAAGCTTCATCAACCCGCTGGTGGTGATGTTCACCGTACCTATGGGTATCTTTGGTGGCTTCTTAGGCTTGGTGTTGATGAGTCAAGGGCTCAACGTTTACAGCCAGATCGGTATGATTATGTTGATCGGTATGGTGACCAAAAACGGCATCTTGATCGTCGAATTTGCCAACCAACTTCGAGATCGTGGTATTGAGTTTGAAAAGGCGATCATTGATGCTTCAGCTCGACGTCTACGTCCAATATTGATGACGGCGTTCACGACATTAGCCGGTGCAATTCCATTGATTACCTCAACGGGCGCAGGTTATGAAAGCCGAGTGGCAGTAGGTACGGTTATCTTCTTCGGTATGGGCTTCGCGACACTGGTAACTCTGTTTGTAATCCCTGCGATGTACCGACTGATTTCCGGCTCAACACGCTCTCCGGGTCACGTGGAAGCGGAGCTTAATAAAGAACTCAGCCATGATAACGTGGGAAGAAGCAGTCACGGTTGATGAACACGCACGGCCAATGAACACGTACGCTTAATGAGCACGGAATAGTGTAACAATATTGAAAAGCCTGCGTTTGCTCCTAGCGAAATGCGGGCTTTTTTTGTATAACAATATCTGCTCAATACATTAAAAAATGAAAACTATTAAGGGACACTTAAAGTGGCTGAATTTAAATACAAGGATCTTTCTCAAGAAGAACAAGACAAGCTGGATGCAGCAACCTTTCGTCGCCTGTTAGCACACCTAGACAACAACAAAGATGTCCAAAACATCGACCTGATGATCTTGGCTGGCTTTTGCCGTAACTGTTTCAGTAAGTGGTACAAAGCAGAAGCTGAACAACAAGGCTTAGACTTGGATATCGATGACGCTCGTGAGCGCGTATATGGCATGACTTACGATGAGTGGAAACAAAACCATCAACCAAAAGCGACGCCTGAACAACTCGCGGCATTTGAAGCGAAGCAGAAGCCAGAGTAATTTGTTCTCGTTAGTGATTGATTAACAGAACAAACAAAAAAGAGCCCATCAAGGGCTCTTTTTAATTTTGGCGTCGGTGCTTACTCTGTGGTTAAGCCAACTCACCTGTTTGCGAGAAAGCTTCCAATTTCGCTGCGTAAGGTTGCAGGTCACCAATGTTGTTATTTACCCACTCGTCATTGAAGTAAGTGTCTAGGTAACGCTCACCGCTGTCACATAGCAAAGTCACAATAGAACCTGTTTCGCCACGTGCTTTCATTTCACTGGCTAACTGAAGCACACCGTACATGTTAGTACCGGTTGATGCGCCAACCTTACGGCCAAGAATGTCAGACAACCAATGTGTGGTTGCGATGCTTGCTGCGTCAGGAATTTTACGCATTTCGTCAACCACACCAGGAATGAAGCTTGGCTCTGCGCGTGGGCGACCAATGCCTTCAATCTTGCTGAATGTATTGCCTTTCACGTTCGCATTGCCTGTTTGGAAGTATTCGTGGAATACCGAGTTCTCAGGGTCGACAACACAAAGCTTAGTTTCATGCTGTTGGTAGCGAATGAAGCGGCCGATAGTTGCTGAAGTGCCGCCAGTACCTGGGCTCATTACTACCCACGCTGGAACAGGGTGATCTTCCATCTGCATTTGATTGAAAATGGAGTTCGCGATGTTGTTGTTACCACGCCAGTCGGTTGCGCGCTCAGCGTAGGTAAATTGGTCCATGTAATGGCCATTAAGTTCAGTCGCTAAACGGCGAGACTCATCGTAAATTTCATCTGAGCGGTCAACAAGATGCGCTTGGCCGCCGTAGAATTCAATCTGCTCAATCTTCTTCTTCGCTGTGCATTTCGGCATTACCGCAATAAACGGCAGGCCAAGTAGGCGAGCGAAGTACGCTTCAGATACTGCAGTACTGCCTGATGAAGATTCAATGATCGTTGTTTCTGGGCCAACCCAACCGTTACAGATAGCGTATAAGAACAGAGAACGCGCTAAGCGGTGCTTTAAAGAGCCTGTAGGGTGTGTGCTTTCATCTTTAAGGTAAACATCAATGCCTTCGATACTTGGTAGATCGAGCTTGATAAGGTGCGTATCCGCTGAGCGTTGGTAGTCCGCTTCAATTTTACGAATCGCGTTGTTAATCCATTGATGGTCAGTGCACATAAGCGTTCTCCTGATCGAGTGTAGGAATTCTTTGTAATTGGTATGCTTCCAATTTAGCTAGAATTTGAGAGAAAAACTTTGCCATATTTGCTTTGTTTTGCTTAAATTGTAGAAAATTATTCTCTTTAAATGCGATTTGGTGAAAGTGTGATAGATGCCGTAGATAAAAAAATATTAGGGTTACTGCAAGAAGACAGCACCCTGTCATTGAACGATATTTCTGAAGCGGTCAATCTCACTACAACGCCTTGTTGGAAAAGGCTTAAGCGCCTCGAAGAGAACGGTATTATTGAGAAAAGAGTCGCACTGCTGAACCCGGAAAAACTGGATCTTTCCTTTACCGCGTTCGTATTAGTGAAAACCAGTGATCATTCTCATGAATGGTATGGTCGTTTTGTGAATACTGTGTCGGAATTTCCAGAAGTGATGGAGTTCTATCGCATGGCTGGCGAATATGATTATATGATGAAGGTTCAGGTTAAAGATATGAAGTGCTTTGATGATTTCTATAAGCGCTTGGTGAATAGCATTGATGGTATCTCTAATGTGACCTCGACGTTTGCGATGGAGCCATTGAAGTACACGACGGCATTGCCTCTTTAAGCTACACCTAGCTAAAGTTAACTATCGTTTCAGTTTAACTATCTTCTCAGTTTAGATCTCGCCTCTGCGATAAAGAAAAGGAATATTCATGTTTGCAAAAGTATCTACTGCTATCCAATTGGTGCTGGCCGTTGCCATTTTCTATTTGGGTTACACCATCTATTCGTTTACCAATAAAGTCGGTGAAATCGTTGATACTTATCCGTAGGTCATCGAAGATTTATCCGGTCTTACCAAAGGGCTAAAAGTAGAAGAGCTATTAGCGTTTGCTGAACATGTTAATGAGCTTGCTCCTCAGGTGTTAGATACCGTTGAAGACGTTAGAAAGACCGTCGAAAAAGTGAATCAAACCGTTTCATCGGTCGATAATAAAATCCCTGCGATATTAGATGAAGTTAAAAATGTCCGAACGGAAGTCGGGCAGGTAAGAACCGATGTCTTCCCGCCCACATTGACTGAATTAAAACGATACCGTGTCGATGTGATGCCACCGATGCTCGCTGAAAGTAAATCTTACCGCGAACAAACTATCCCCACCGTTGTTGCCGAATCTGAAATGCTACGAGCGGAAGTTCCGGGTATTTTGGCACAAGCGAATTTGCTGGCAGATAAAAGTAAAGAGTTAGCTCAGGGCGCCGCAGAGGGCGCAGTGAAAGGCGTGGTGTTATCGCCATTTAATCTACTGCGAGACGCTGGTGATGGAATTAAAACTCGAGTACAAGGTGAATTCGAACCCTTGCTAGAGGCTGAATAGAGATTACGGACTGTTACGTGACAGCTTGTCGTTAGCATCATTAAAAAGAGAGGCTAGGTATTAAACCTAGCCTCTCTTTTTGTTTTCTCGTAAATATTTGGGGCTTGCAAAAAGCGTTTATTCGCTATTTATACCAATCACAGTAAGTAAGTGTTCAGGAATAGCGCAGGAAAAAAGCTTGAGAACAAGGCAGAATTTTCTGATAAGTAGTTATTCTACAATCAAAATTCTAACGAAGTTATCGAGGTTTTTAACAAGCTAGGATGACCAGTTATTTACTACGATTGGTATTACTTGATCGCTATTTAGTAAAACGCATCACACCTTCTTGAACGGTTGTCGCTACGAGCTCACCTTTCTGATTAAAAATTTCGCCGCGCACTAGGCCACGAGTGTTCGCAGCTGTTGGGCTTTCAATCGCATAAAGCAACCACTCATCCATCTTGAATGGGCGGTGAAACCAGATAGAGTGGTCAATCGTTGCTACTTGGAAGTTCGGCGTCATGATCGAAACTTCATGAGGGTGTAATGCCGTCACTAAGAATCCCCAGTCGGATGCGTAAGCAAGCAGGTATTGGTGAATCAATTGGTTGTCTGGCATCGCGCCATTTGCTCTCACCCAAAGGTACTGTTTTGGGTCGGCTTTCTTAGGGTTAAGCGGGTTCACTATTGTTACCGGGCGCATCTCAATCGGCTTTTCGCCACAGAAAGTCTTACGCAGTTTTTCAGGCAAAAATTCAGCAATGTGGCTTGCTAACTCAGTTTCTGATGCAAAGTTCTCTGGCCCTGGGATGTTTGGCATTTCATTCTGGTGTTCAAAGCCGGGTGCATCACCATGATAAGAAGCCGTAAGATAGAAAATAGGGCGGCCATTTTGAATCGCTTTCACGCGGCGTGTACTAAAGCTGCGTCCATCTCTTAGGTTCTCAACATCGTAAATAATGGGTTTTTCAGGGTCACCGGGAAATAGAAAGTAACTGTGGAACGAGTGAACACTGCGGTCGTCTTGAACCGTATAACGAGCAGCAGAAAGCGCTTGCCCTAATACTTGACCGCCGTATACCTGTGGCAGACCTAGGTTCTCACTTTGCCCGCGGAACAGGCCTTCCTCTAGTTTCTCTAGCTGAAGTAAATTGAGTAATTCATTTAAAGGTTGACTCATCGCCAGCATGCCTCTTGGTAAAATAGGTGTCAGATTATGGTGTTAATCATTCAGCTTAGTCAGATATCTGTCAATAAATCATAGGGTTTCGAGACAGAATATGAAAGCTCTCTTATAATTGGTGAGTAGATTTGCCGAGTCCGGCAAACATGTTGAGAGAAATTGAATATGAAAAAGGCTCTAATTCTTATTACGTCTTTAGTATCGTTTGGCCTACTTGTGGGTTGCCAAGCAACATCAGAAACCAGTGCTTCTCAGGAAGTGGTTGCAGAGAACACTCAAGTGATTTCAGGAACAGTAAGCTATCGTGAAAGAATTGCATTGCCAGAGAATGCAGTAGTGACTGTTACGCTAGAAGACATCTCACTGGCTGACGCACCATCGACCGTTATCGCGACTCAAGAGTTCACCACTGACGGTAAGCAAGTACCGTTCGCATTCGAGCTGAGCTACGACAACAACAAGATTAAAGCTAACCACCGTTACAACATGCGCGCAACGATTCACGTTGACGGCAAATTACGTTTCACTACTGACACCATTAAGTCAGTGATTACTGACGTAGAAAACACGCAACAAGCAGACCTACGTTTGGTTGGTGTCCGTTAATTCGAAATCGATGCCACTGTTAAGGCATCTTGATTAGTTTGACTTAGCTAGTTGATTCGTTGACTCGCTAATTAGGTGATTAATGGCAGCTCTAGGGCTGCCATTTGTATATTCTGAGTTTAACTTTTCCCGCGTCACTCACTTCAATCCCTTCTTCTTGCAAATGCTTTTTCTGACGATCAAAGGAATCCCCTTTCAAAGAGATCTCACCTTTACTATTGATCACCCGATACCAAGGCAGTTTGCTTCCTTCTGGTAGGTTACCCAGCGCTTTACCCACATGGCGCGCATAACCCGGAAATCCTGAAAAACGTGCGATGTCTCCATAAGTTGTTACTTTCCCATATGGAATTTGGTGAATCACAGCAAAGATTTGGGGCAAAAATTGGTCCATACTAAATGTTCCTAGTTCATAAATACCAATCACAGTAAGTAAGTGTTCAAAAATAGCGCAGGGAAAAAGCTTGAGAACAAGACTGCTCTTTTTGATAAGAAGTTTCGATAAATAGTTATTCTACAATCAAAAAATCTAATGAGGTTATCGAGGCTTTTAACAAGCTAGGGTGACCAGTTAATTACTACGATTGGTATGGTACCACGGATCGGTAGAAGGAGAGGGCTATGGTATTTTCAACGTTTCAGTTCTTGATCACCACATTATTAGCGGTTGTTTGCGCGAGAGCAATCAGTTTAAGTGAGGGAGATATCCCAGTACTTGCAATGGTCATTCCTGCATTATGGATTCTACCGCAGGGCGGTATCGCAGGTTTAGCTTTGCTTGCTGCCATGACCACTTACGGTCTAACCCTTCCTTTGCAACCCATCACGCTCTCTGTCAGTGTATGGGTGTTATTCCCACTATTGATGGTGGTCTTTTCAAAACGCAGCAGTTTGTCGGTCGTGATTATTTCTGGCTTGATCGTCGCAACGCTACAAGTCGGGATCATGGTGACGCAATCCGCAGGAAAGCTTGATGGCGTTCCGTGGGTTACTACGCTGCAAACCTTGTCGATCATCGTGATTTGGTGGGCGGCAAATCATCTTAAGCCAGCCAGCCGACACAGCTGGTGGTCATTAGGTTTGATACTTCCATTATGGATGGCCGATTTACCTTATGCCGCTTTGGTTGCTTTGTGTGTTACAGGTATTATGGCATCGATGGAAACACTGACGCGCTTGAAAACTTTCCGTTGGAATAAACTGTTGTGTTGGACATTGCCAACAGTCGGTTTTGCGGCTTTGGTGATCACCCCAAGTATCGAAGTGCCTAGTCCCGTTTTTGTGGTGTGGTTATGTTTGTTGGGCACCGCTTGGATGACAGACTATATCCTTCGTACAGAAGATAACGAAGACATCGATATTTAGCTCTTATGTAACCAAACCTTCCAACTGCAGGTAAATGGCGAATTTACCTGCGATTTGCGAATGGGTTGAATAAAGGATAAGCACTTAGAACGCAATTGTTCAAAAATAGGGTGGAAGGGCTTGCAATGGTTGCTGCGATGCTTAATAATCCAATCACTCTTTGAGGCAAGCCTCTTAGAAAAAGAATCTATGGAGGCTCTGGTCCTCCCGCAACACTAACTTGTGAACTCGGTCAGGCCTGGAAGGGAGCAGCCGCAGCAGGCGACGTGTGTGCCGGGATGTGGCTGGGGCTTCCACCCATTAAAAAAGCCGCTCTTAATGAGCGGCTTTTTGCTATCTGCAGTTTGCCTTTTTCTTGTTCAAGAACGTTTCATCTTTCTTAATTCGCAGGTAGCACCACCGCAGACGCTTCTTCCTCTGAATCTTCTTTGTCTTCGACTTTTTCAGTTACCCAATCAATCGTCTTTGTTAGATAAAGCTTGTTGGTTTCGGTATCAGACCAACGTTTTTATAATCCTCAACTCAACTCAACTCAACTCAATTGGTCAAAAACCGATGGGGTTCAAAACGCTTTTTACCCTGATTTCGAAGGTTATGATGAGTTACGTTTAGGTGATTTTAAACAAAGAGTTATCGCAACATTCACTTAATCACATCGTGAATAATGCACACTCGGATTTATATAGGCTTTACGATATACTGATTGGCTAATGAGTATCTCTACGAGTAACCCGAATGGTCAGCAGTATTAATAAAGCCAAGTTATCTGAAACCGACATCATTACCAAATTCATACTTCCTGCGATTAAAGAGGCAGGGTGGGATGATATGACTCAGATTCGCCAAGAAGTGAAACTGCGCGATGGTAAAGTGATTGTTCGAGGCCAAGCTGCTGCTCGTCAGAAAGTAAAATCAGCTGACATCGTACTTTATCATAAGCCGAGTATGCCGCTTGCGGTGGTTGAAGCAAAAGCCAATAAACATGAAGTTGGTAAAGGTATGCAGCAAGGCATGGACTATGCAAACTTGCTTGAAGTGCCATTTATTTTTGCTTCGAATGGTGATGGTTTTATTTTCCACGATAAAACCAACCCAACTCAACTTGAAACGGAAATTCGTTTAGAGGATTTCCCAACACCTCAGCAGTTGTGGGAAAAGTATTGTGCTTGGAAAGGGTATAAAGAAGAACATCTGCCAATTATCACCCAAGATTACTATGATGATGGCAGCGGTAAATCACCGCGTTACTACCAGCTTCAAGCTATCAATAAAACAGTAGAGGCCGTTGCTGCTGGCCAAGACAGAGCCTTACTGGTCATGGCGACGGGTACCGGTAAAACCTACACAGCATTCCAGATCATTTGGCGTCTTTGGAAAGCCAAAGCCAAGAAGCGAATTCTATTCTTAGCAGATAGAAATATTCTTGTCGATCAAACCAAAACGAATGACTTTCAGCCTTTTGGTACGGCAATGACCAAGATTACAGGTCGCAAAGTCGATCCTGCTTTTGAGGTTCATCTAGCTCTTTATCAAGCGCTTACTGGGCCAGAAGAAGAACAAAAAGCCTACAAGCAAGTCGACCCTAACTTCTTTGACTTAATCATCATTGACGAGTGCCACCGTGGTAGTGCTTCAGAAGACAGCGCTTGGCGTGAAATTCTTGAATACTTTAGCAGTGCGACTCAAGTCGGTTTAACGGCAACACCAAAAGAGACCGATGAAGTATCTAACATCGAGTACTTTGGCGATCCAATTTATACCTACTCTCTTAAAGAAGGTATTGAGGATGGTTTCTTAGCCCCTTATAAGGTCGTTCGTGTCGATATTGATGTGGATGTCCAAGGTTGGCGACCAACCAAAGGGCAAACTGACAAAAATGGCGAAGTGATTGAAGATCGAATCTACAACCAAAAAGATTTTGATCGCACTATGGTTATTGATGAGCGTACAGAGCTTGTCGCACAAACCATCACCAACTATCTGAAACGCACCGACCCAATGGCCAAAACCATCGTGTTCTGTAACGACATCGACCATGCAGATCGCATGCGCCGTGCATTGGTAAACTTGAACCCTGAGCAAGTTAAGAAGAACGATAAATACGTAATGAAGATCACGGGTGATGATGACATTGGTAAAGATCAGCTAGACAATTTCATCAATCCTAAGAAAAAGTACCCTGTTATTGCCACGACTTCAGAGCTAATGACGACGGGAGTTGATGCAAAAACCTGTAAATTAGTGGTGCTTGATCAAGGTATTCAATCGATGACCAAGTTTAAGCAAATCATTGGTCGTGGTACTCGTATTGATGATCGCTACGGCAAGCTTTGGTTCACCATCTTAGATTTCAAAAAAGCGACTGAACTGTTTGCTGATGAACGCTTTGATGGAACTCCTGAACGCGTGAAGGTCACGACTCCAGAGCAGTTCGAAGATGAAGACGATTTAGATGACATCATCGACGGCGTTGATGATGTCGATGCTGATAACCCGTTCGGTGATGAAGACATTGACCCTGATTCAATTCAAGAGCCAGAGGCTACCTATGGCGAAGATTTTGGAAACTCCCCTGAAAGTACAGGCGGTGCAGACGATTGGGATGATGAGAATCGAGTTCGCAAATTCCATGTGAATGGAGTTCCAGTAAAAGCGCTCGCTGAACGTGTCCAATATTATGATTCAGACGGTAAGCTTGTAACCGAGTCATTTAAAGACTACACCCGAAAAACCATGGTGAAACAGTTCTCCTCTTTAGATGAGTTCACCAAGCGTTGGAACGAATCTGACCGCAAGCAAGCCATTATCGATGAGCTAGCCGAAGCAGGTATTCTATGGGAAGCACTAGAAGACGAAGTGGGTAAAGACATGGACCCATTCGATATGATTTGTCATGTCGTTTACGATCAACCTGCTTTAACTCGTAAAGAGCGCGCCGATAACGTGAAGAAGCGTAACTACTTCACTAAATATGGTGATACCGCCCAGCAGGTACTGAACAACCTTCTTGATAAGTATGCCGATGAAGGTGTGCAAGAGATCGAAAACATTCATGTTCTTAAAGTGAAACCTTTCGATGAAATGGGCAGACCGTTAGAAATCATTAAGAAAGGCTTTGGTGGCAAACCGCAATATTTAGAAGCGGTTAATGAACTGGAAGCTGCTATCTACCAATCTGCTTAACAATATTCACACCGTGTAGATACGAAAACCTTTAAGGCCGCTAATTTAGCGGCCTTTTTTGTCTTCATCGGAGAGATCCAGTTCAGATGAGAGTAGTGCAAGTTGATCGGCTAACATTCCGCTTATGCAGTTGTGATCAATATATCTAGGTAAAATATTGCCTAAGTTGAGGGCTTGGTAGTCAGGGTGTTCAAACAGTACTTGTAAATACTTATTGAGGCGCTCTTCGGGCGTCGAATCACGCTTTAGCTGCTTTTTGATGTTTTGACCAAGCTTACGGATATTCTCTTTGTCTGTTTCTTTAAAATCGTCGTTATCATTGAGCTCTTCATAGAGTACATCAGCAAACCGATGATGACTCCAACCTAATGCGTCTAAAGTATTTTGAATCTGTTTTTGCTTTTGTTTTGTAGTTGTCCCCATAGTTCCCCAACCCCTTAGTTAATATTACCTGGTCTTAGCGAAGACACATTAATAACGATATTTTTAAGGATAAAATCATGACTAAGTCAAAAGCACCAATGACACCAGAAGCCGCTGCTCGCATTCAAGGTAATGCCGCAAAACAAAACGGTGGGCAAGTTCCTAAAGGCGACTTTGCTGGCCGAGCTCAACGCGCAGCTGCTCACAACCAAAAACAAGGGAAATAGGAGTTCATCATGAATAAACCAGCTTCAAGTACACCTAAAGGTGGCGCTAAGCCGAATCCAAATTACCCAAGCACGACGGGCAAACCATCGGGCGGTGGTCGCGGAAACACACCTAAGCGCTAATAATTAAAGGAGGGGTAGCATAATGCTGCCTCTCCTTTTATGAGCATCTGTTAGCGTGTTGCTTGAATGTGCGAAGAAATATAGCTTGATCTGATTTGTAGTCTGAATATGCCACATCATTTTCTGTTTTTTCTAATGCGCATAAACAAGCTTCCCGTTTACTCTCATACCAACTTACCGACACCATATTTTTGCTAGAATTCACGCAAGTATCGACAATCGCGTATTCCACTTCGAGAGGATATCTTTCTTTGTCTAACCCACTTTCAACGGCGTAAGCCCCTAGGGCTCCAACCAGTAAAGCGGAGCTAGCAGAAACGAGCTTTCGCTTGCTGAACTTAAACCCTTTAAAGCTCTTCTCACACTCTGAACACGATATGTTTTCTGCAAATTCAATCTCATTGTCCTTCTGGCAATGAGGGCATTCTATTTTCATTATTTAGCCAACTGTATTTATGATTATGATTTTATAAGTTCAGGCTATAGATTAATGAATCTTATATCTATGGTTTCATAGAACTAACTTCATTTTTTTTGACCTAGTTCTGCTATAATTCGCCACAAATTTCAGTTGTTTAAAAGTAGAAAAACATGTCTATCAGTTCAGTTATCAAATCCATTCAAGACATCATGCGTAAAGATGCGGGTGTCGACGGTGATGCACAGCGCCTTGGTCAAATGTCTTGGTTACTTTTTCTTAAAGTATTTGACGCTCAAGAAGAAGAGTTAGAACTAGAACTGGACGATTACAAATCACCAATCCCAGAACAATATCTATGGCGTAATTGGGCGCAAGATGCTGAAGGCATTACCGGTGAAGCGCTGCTTGAGTTCGTAAACGATGACTTGTTCTACAAACTGAAAAACTTAACTGCACCAGTTGACCTAAACCCGCGTGGTTTTGTAGTGAAAGAAGCATTTAGCGATGCGTTTAACTACATGAAAAACGGTACGCTACTGCGCCAAGTGATCAACAAGCTGAACGAAATTGACTTTACTGACTCTTCAGAGCGCCACCTATTTGGTGATATCTACGAGCAAATCTTAAAAGATCTACAAAGCGCAGGTAACGCGGGTGAATTCTATACGCCTCGTGCCGTTACACGCTTCATCGTCAACCGATTAGATCCAAAGCTTGGCGAAGCGATTATGGACCCAGCAACGGGTACTGGCGGCTTCCTAGCGTGTTCGTTTGACCATGTGAAAGACAACTACGTGAAAACAGCAGCGGATCACCAAACACTGCAAAAGCAGATCCACGGTGTCGAAAAGAAACAACTGCCACACCTACTGTGTATCACCAACATGATGCTGCACGGCATTGAAGTACCTGTGCAAATCAAACACGGTAATACACTGAACAAACCGCTTTCAAGCTGGGACAGCAACATTAACGTGATTGCAACCAACCCTCCGTTTGGTGGCACAGAAGAAGACGGCATTGAAAAGAACTTCCCGGCAGAAATGCAGACGCGTGAAACTGCCGATCTGTTCTTACAGCTTATTATTGAAGTACTTGATGAAAACAACGGTCGAGCAGGCGTAGTACTGCCAGATGGCACATTGTTTGGTGAAGGCGTTAAAACCAAAATCAAAAAGATGCTGACCGAAGAATGTAACCTGCATACCATCGTGCGTTTACCTAATGGGGTATTTAACCCATACACAGGCATCAAAACCAACATTCTGTTCTTCACCAAAGGCAAGCCAACTAAAGACGTATGGTTCTACGAGCACCCATACCCAGAAGGCGTGAAGAACTACAGCAAAACCAAACCAATGAAGTTTGAAGAGTTCCAACAAGAAATTGATTGGTGGGGCAATGAAGAAGACGGTTTTGCAAGCCGCGTTGAAAACAACCACGCTTGGAAAGTGCCAATCGGCGACATCATTGAGCGTAACTTCAACCTAGATATTAAAAACCCGTATCAAGGTGAAGTGGTAAGTCACGATCCAAACGAGTTATTAGAGAGCTACCAACAGCAGCAGCAAGAGATATCACAGCTTCGTAATCAGCTGAAAGACATTCTAGGCACTGCGCTGAAATCATCGGTAGATTCGACGTCTGCAACAACTGGTGAGAGTAAATAATGAGCGTAGAACAAATCTCTATGAACCAGTTGATCACAGATAACATCGACGTTTGGACTTCAACCGTTAAAACCAAGTCAGCCTCTGGTAGAGGCAGCAGCAAAAAGCGCGAGCTTTATGGCGTAAAGAAACTGCGTGAGCTGATCTTGGAATTAGCCGTGCGCGGTAAGTTAGTACCCCAAGACCCAACGGATGAACCTGCAGCGGTACTGCTTGAGCGAATTGCGGAAGATAAAGCGCAGTTGGTGAAAGACAAGAAGATTAAGAAGCCGAAAAACTTACCTGAAATATCAGACGAAGAAAAAAGTTTTGTATTACCAGTTGGTTGGGAATGGGCTCATTTACAAGATTTGACGACATATGTTCAGCGAGGGAAAGGACCTAATTATGCTGAATCAGGAAGTGTACAAGTAGTATCCCAAAAGTGTGTGCAAAACTCTGGATTTGATTTATCACCTGCTCGTTATGTGACTGATGAAAGTCTTGAAAAATATCAGGAAGAAAGATATTTGCAAGACAATGATATTCTATGGAATTCAACAGGTACAGGCACTGTTGGTCGTGCAAATGTGATTACTAATATTCCTGAAAAGCGTATCGTTGCCGATTCACACGTTACTGTCATTCGCCCAACCAATTTCTATAGCCGATTTTTATGGTGTTTCATTATGGCTCCAGGGGTACAAGCTAGAATACAACCAGACCATGAGAATGCATTAGTTTCTGGGTCAACGAAACAAGTCGAATTAAATACAAGCTCAGTAGTATCTGTAATAGTTCCTGTTGCACCTCTAAAAGAACAACACCGTATCGTCGCTAAAGTCGATGACCTCATGACACTCTGCGACCAACTAGAGCAACAAACCGAAGCCAGCATTGAAGCGCATCAGGTATTGGTGACAACGCTGTTGGACACGTTAACCAACTCTGCTGATACTGACGAGCTAATGCAAAACTGGGCACGCATCAGCGAGCACTTCGACACCTTGTTCACCACCGAAGCGAGCATCGACCAGCTAAAACAAACCATCCTGCAACTGGCGGTAATGGGTAAACTTGTCCCACAAGACCCAAATGATGAGCTGCAACCAAATGATTTAGTTACTGTTGTTAAAAAGCTGAGGACAATATCATCTTTAGCTAAGAACACTGGGAAAGTTGACCTAAATACATTCGAATTCTTTTCAGAGAAACTTGCACTTCCAAGTAATTGGACTGTTCATCCATTAGCAGAAATCGTATTAGCGGTTGTCGATTGTCCGCACTCAACGCCTAAATGGACGGATAATGGTGAAATTTGTGTTAGGACTACACAAATGGCGCCATTCTCATTAGATTTATCTACAAGCCGTTACGTTAGCTCTGATACATATCTGAAGAGAATAGAAAGACTTAAACCCGAAAGTGATGATGTTTTATATAGCCGTGAAGGGGGAATACTTGGTGTTGCGTGCAGAGTACCTTCAGGTGTTGAACTTTGCTTGGGACAAAGAATGATAGTTATTCGTCCTTCACGGTTAATTACTTCAAGGTTTCTGGAACTGGTTCTAAATTCTCCTCTGGTTAATGAAATAGCTCGACATAATACAACTGGTGGAGCAGCTCCAAGGGTCAACGTTAATGTTATCAAAGGCTATCCTATCCCTCTTCCTCCTTTAGAGGAGCAAAATCGAGTTATAACAAAAGTTGATGAGCTGTTTTCCGTATGTGACGCCCTTAAAGTTCGCTTAAAAGACTCTCAAACAACTCAACTTCACCTCACTGACGCTATTGTTGAGCAGGCGGTGTAACTATGGCAATAGTCTTCAATCAGCCCCAAGCCATTGCTCAGTTGTTAGAACAAAAACTCTTGATACCTGAGTATCAGCGTCCATACAAATGGCAGCCTAAGCACGTTAATCAACTGATTGATGACATCTTTAATCACCGCACTAAGCCATGCTATCGGCTTGGTACGGTGGTTCTGCATCAAGACAAAAATTCAGAAAGTGGTGGAGAAAATCAGGCTCTAAACATCGTTGATGGTCAACAGCGTCTTCTTACCCTAACGTTAATTTACACCATTCTGGATACTGAACAGAAACGTATCTCATCGACTCTTCTTGAGCACAAATTTGAATCATCAGTCAGTATCGAAAACCTTAAGAATAATGCGCAAGTCATCTCTGAGCGAGTAGCGAGTCTTTCATCTACAGAAAAGCAAGAGCTACTCGATTTCGTTCTTAACAAGTGCGAGCTTATCCAAGTTACGCTAGATGATCTCAGTGAAGCCTTCCAGTTCTTCGACTCACAAAACGCTCGTGGTAAAGCCCTTGCCCCTCATGATCTGCTCAAGGCTTACCATCTACGTGAAATGATGGACTCGACAGAGCAAACAGAGAGGTTGCACCATGTAAGCTTGTGGGAGCAAGGCGTTAACCCCGATGATGACTCTGCGAATTTGCGTACTATCATGGGAGAGTTCTTATTCCGTATGCGCCGTTGGGTCGATGGTGACTACGGCATACAGTTTAGTCGCCATAACATCGATGTATTTAAAGGCATTAACCTAGAAAGCACTCAGTACGCCTATGTAGATTCTATGCTTGCGCTTGATTATGCGATTGAAACTTTTAATGCTGATCCCGCACGTAAATGGGACAAGCAAACGAAAGAGTATCCATTTCAAGTTGATCAGGTGATGATCAACGGTAAACGCTTCTTTGAGTACATTCAGCACTACATGGCGATTCACTCGACCTTGTTCGTTGGTGATGATGCAAGGCTATCTTCATTCGTCGATAAGCACGCTAAGTACAAAGGCAGTAGCCGTAAAGGCGATAGCTATGTACGAAACCTATTTTTGTGTGCAGTGATGTACTACTACGACAAGTTCGGTGATGTGGAGTTAGAGAAAGCGGCACAGGTTTGTTATCGCTGGAGTTATTTCCTTCGCCTTGAGCTACAACGTATCGGCATGGAATCGGTAGATAACTATGCCAAGGATCGCAGTGGGCTGTTCAGAGCAATCAGCAAAGCTGTTCACCCTCAACAGGTGTTGAACTTTCAGCCTCCTTATATTCAAGAGCCTAAGTTCAAGAACGCGAAGGACGTGCAGGCATCTATTGAAGCAATGAAATCGGGAAGTGTAAATGAGTGATTCAAACCAAGTAGAGCAGTTATCCGTTAGAGCACTTTTCGACAGCAACACCCAATACGTTATCCCTATCTATCAGCGTAACTATGCTTGGGGCGCGACAGAGATTGAGCAGCTTATCCAAGATATCAGTGACGCCGCAGGATTGATTACTCAATCTGCTGAAACCGCTACTGCCAAACAAGCAAAGTATTATCTGGGTAGCCTTGTTGTTTATCAGCGCACAACGCATTCACACCAATCTAATGTGGTGTACGAAACCATTGATGGACAGCAAAGGCATACCACACTCTCTATCTTGTTGGCGTACCTCAAACATCGTGACGTGCTCGAAGAGAGTGAGCTAGAAGGGTTAGACATTAATCTCACCTTTGATAGTCGCCCAAAATCCTCCAGAGCATTAGATGACATCTATACAGGCAGAACTAATGGCGAGTCAGAAGAGCCTAATATTCATGCTGCCTTCAACATCATCAAGCGTTACTTCAAAACCAAAGGATTAGATACACAGGCGAAAACTAAGCAGTTCTTTGGGTATCTATTAGAAAACGTAACCATCCTTAGAGTCGTCGTTCCACCACAAACCGATCTTAACCACTACTTTGAGATCATGAATAACCGTGGTGAGCAGCTAGAAAAGCATGAAGTTTTGAAAGCGAAGTTTATGGCTACCCTCGATAATGATGAGGAGAGAGGCTGCTTTTCCACTGTTTGGGATGCTTGTGCGAATATGACGCGCTATACCCAAATGGGCTTCCAATCGGACTTACGAAAAGACGTATTTGGCTCAGATTGGCAGACAATGCCAACAAGCTTTGAAGCGATTCAAGAAAAGCACACGAGCAAGCAGCAAAAAGAAGATGCAATGACGCTGCGAGAAATCATCAGTAACAAGGCATCTCGCTCAAATACTGAGGATGACGAGCGCGAGAAGGAAGAACGTTTTGGTTCGGTTATCGACTTCTCAAACTTCTTACTTCATGTCTTAAAACTGATGAAGACAGAAGAGAACGTTTCGCTTGATGATAAGAAGCTGATCGACGCATTTATTTCTAAAGACGATGGCTTGAAGGTTGGCGCTAAAGCTTTTGTCTATGAACTGCTTAAATGCCGAATTCTGTTTGATAGTTACGTAATTAAGCCTGATCAGCACGATGAAAAACGTAAGTGGAGTTTGTTAAGACTTAATGCGTACAAATACGGCAATAATCTAAGTCCTGAATATCCAAATGCGTTTAGTAGTGAACAGAACGAAAAGATTCGTATGATCTTGGCAATGTTCCATGTGTCGAACCCCGCTTTGGTATATAAGCGTTGGTTGAATGACGCTTTACGGGTATTGAACGATCTCGCTACAGAAGACCGATTGGAAGTTGATGGTAGTTCCTACTTAGCTGCACTTGAAAAGCAGAGTGACAAGTATTTTGATGAGATCTGTGGTGGTTCTCAACTTGAGTTTACAGAGAACAATGTCGGTGTATTACATCAAGGTACAGGTGTTCAGAACTTCGTATTTAACCGTTTGGATTACCTACTTTGGCGCAATCTATCAGACGGGAAGCCAGTTGGCGACATTACTAAAGAGACTCTAGGAGCCCACTTCACAAGCTTTCAGTTTGCGTTCAGGACCTCTGTTGAGCACTACTTCCCGCAAACCGACCCATCTGGTGCAAGTAAGATGCAGGACGTGGATCGTTTTGGAAACTTATGCCTTATTTCGCCAAGTAGTAACTCAAGGCTTAGTAATTATTCTCCGCAAGATAAGAAGAAGTTCTATCAAGAGAACAATCGTGCAGAGAGTTTAAAGCAAGCCATCATGATGAGTTATGACGATTGGGGACCCGATGGTATGGCACGTGAAAATATTCAGAATCATGAAACAGTGATGATTAAGGTTCTGCGAGATCAAATTTGAGAAGCAATAAAGTAGTTTGGGCAATGTCATTAATTAGAGCTTTATAGAAATGATGAAGTTAATCGAAGATTTTTGTTCCTCCATAGCAGGAACGGCAAAAACAAGAGTGAGTGACCCATTTATAGGAACATTCATATTTTCTTGGTTTGTATGTAATTGGAACTATGTTGCTCTTCTTTTTTGGGGAGAAGGTAATGCTACTGAGAGAGTTGGTGCTTTTTACATCTACCTTTCAAGGACATCGATCTTAGGGTGGAATAGCCTTTTTGTATTTCCTTTTTTAGTGACCTTATTTTACTTGTTTGCTTTCCCTTGGTTGTCACTGTGCGTGAAAAGGATACAAAAATCGGTTAATGATAAGCTACATCAACAAGCGGTCGAGATTGAAGAAGATAAAGTTGATCAACAAGAAAGTTTGAGTAAAGCCAGACTTAGGGCTGACCCAGATAAACAATTTCTGGAACAACTTGTTCAGCAAGATATCGATAAAAGAAATGAAATACTCGATCATATAAAACAACGAACGGTACGTTTTGAAGCCAAAGCTAATGAAGCATTGAGCCAAGAAAAAGAACAAGAGGCTAAAACAAAAGAAGCAGAAAATAGCGCAAAAGTAACTCAAGTAGAGTTGGACAAAAAAGCGAAGCAGTCTGAACTAGACAAGATTAGGTTTGAGAGTAACAGTGCCAAAGCAAGAGCTACACTAGCAGCCAATCGTTTTCCATCGGCTTATTTTCTTATGTTAAATATTGAGGGAAGTTTACTTCAAGCCAATATCCAACTTTCAATGAAAGCCTCCAGTGAGATTGTTGCTTCCTTATTTGGATATGAAGATTTTGAAGCGGTTCTCGCTGATGAAAACTTTAACAACGAGTCAATGGAGTCAGTCAAGTATGTTTATTATGATGATGAACTTGCGAAGAGACTAGAGCAAATAGTAGTAGATGAAGATTCAGAAGATGAAAACTTAACTGCTGACTTGATTTTTGACCATTTACATATGCTCTTTGGGGGAGAGCCTTTTGAGCTTGTCACTGATGAAAACTTGATTGAATATAGTCGAAATGTGGTACAGGAAGATCCGTATCAGTTCTTTAATCCAGATGGATCTGATTCAGTAATAGCTGGTTCAAATACTATCTATGATCAGATTGATGATATTACATTCGCTGGGGGATATTTTAACGATGGCTTCGTTGTTGATATAAAGGCTACCATCAGTGGCTATAACCAAGCTTACCTTGACCATGCAGGAAAAACGATGAACGTGGCGGTAGAGATGAGCAGTACCGCTTTAGTTGGCAAACTTGGTCTAGGGGCTATCGAACATACAGGCTTTTCGGATCTTTAGGATTGGGTGATAGATGTTAACTCTTAATGAGCGGCTTTTTGCTATCTGCAGTTTGCCTTTTTCTTGTTCAAGAACGTTTCATCTTTCTCAATTCGCAGGCAAAACAACCGCAGACGCTTCTTCCTCCGAATCTTCTTTGTCTTCTACTTGGTCAGCAACCCAATCAATCGTCTTTGTTAGATAAAGCTTATTGGTTTCGGTATCGCACCAACTCTTGGATAAACCTCTTCGATTAAATTCACTGCCAATTGCTGCGAGTGTCTGGTTGCTTGATCGCCCGTAATACAAGGTGTCGCACAGTTGCAGGTTCGACATCGATTGAGGATACGTATTGACTGGCGAGGAGTTCATGCTCAGTGCTTTTGATTGGTTATGAGTGCACCCTGTTAGGCTCAGGAAAAAGAAAAGGATTAGCGTATTTTTCATGGTGTATCAGATCTGTTGCCGATGATTTGAAGACAGTATTGCCATGATGTCCTCACTAATTTGTCAATTTTTCGCCAACTAGTTATAGACCAAGACTTTCCTCCCAGTTAGAAAGCGTTATTAAGGCAACGACAAAAACGGAATTAACAAACAAAAGCGCAATTTTGTACAAAAGCTGAAAGAGCCTATAGAGTAGACTGATAAGTCGCTCGATAATTAACAGGCTTGGGAATTGTTATGGAGAACAAGAAGCGCTCTAAAGAAAAGGCCGAATATAAGATCACAGAAGAGCTCGGTGGCCTTGAAATTCTTGATGCTGAATATGAAAAGCAGAACTTCTCACGCCACAGCCATGAGGGCTACACGCTTGGGGTTATTGAGCAGGGGGCGCAGCGCTTTTATCGAACAGGCGGGCATCATATCGCGCCACAAAATGCGATTATTCTGGTCAATGCCGACGAAGTTCATAGCGGTCACTCTGCCACTGAAGGCGGTTGGGCGTATCGAGCCATGTATCCACTCCCAGAGCAACTTGCCAAGATCACTCAAGAGCTTAACCTACCGAACTACGGTGCGCCTTACTTCCCAAGAGCGGTGGTTGAAGACCCTGAACTCGCTAATCAATTGAGGTTGGTATTTAACACGATTGATGAATCCGACAATCGCTTGTTAAGAGAAACCTTGATGTACGGGATGTTGGTTAAACTGATTAGCCGACACGGAAAATCGCCGCTTACCCCTCTACTAGACGGGAAAACTCAGCGCCAGCTTGTGTTGGTGAAAGAGTTTTTAGATGATTTCCCACAAGCCGATGTGTCCTTAGAGGAGCTGTCTAAACTGGCGGTTTTGAGCCCGTTTCATTTGGTACGTTCTTTTCAAAAAGAGTTCGGCCTTCCACCACATGCGTATCAGATTCAGTCTAGATTGAGGTTATCGCGTAAGTTATTGAAGCAAGGGCATACGATTTCAGATACCGCGCAAGAGTGTGGCTTTCATGATCAAAGCCATTTTCATCGACATTTCAAAAAGGCCAATGGTTACACGCCGGGGCAATACATCAAAATGCTCTAAATCGGACGCATTAATTCGTTCGCGAAATCGAGCAAGTTTGTACAATCGAACCGACTCCACTCTTCTTACATTGAATAGCTAATGTGAAGAGAGAAAAGAATGATATGGATAGTGAAACAATGGATAGACGAACACAGTTATGGAAAGGTGTTTTGGCTGCGATGCCCTTGAGTATTGCGGTAATACCGTGGGGCATATTAGCTGGATCATATGCGATAGATGCTGGATTGAGTCAGCTTCAAGCGCAAGCGATGTCGGCTATTCTATTTGCCGGCTCAGCACAACTTGTCGCAGCAGGGATGTTCAAATCGGGCATTGGGTTAGGGACTATGTTGTTGACCACGTTCTTTATTACTTCAAGACACTTTTTATACAGCGTATCGATGCGTGACAAAATCAGCCACCTTCCTGCTCGTTGGCGTCTATTACTTGGCTTTTGGCTGACCGATGAACTGTTCGCGATTTGTAGTGGCCAATCTCAGCAAGAGTTTAACCGCTGGTACGCTGCAGGTGTCGGTGGTGGTTTTTACCTCGTTTGGAACATCGCGAGCTTCGTTGGCATTGTCGCGGGAAGCCAAATTCCTTCGCTTAATGAAATTGGGCTCGACTTTGCGGTCGCAGCAACCTTTATCGCCTTGGTGTTCCCATTAATCCGAACTCTACCCGTCGTTGTGTGTGTGGTGGTTTCACTGGTCACTTCGGTTGCCATGTCGGTTAACAATATTGAGGGCGGGCTAATGATTGCAGCGATCGCTGGTATGTTAGCGGGCTTTTTCAGCGAATCGTTCCAAGAGCGAAACAACGGTAACAAGACAATCGTGGAGGGGAAATAGAGATGATTTGGTTAACGATATTACTTATGACGGCGATTGTTTTCTTTAGTCGGTATTTGTTTCTTGAGCCTGCAATCCCGCTTCGACTCAATCAAACCGCAAGGCGCCTATTGCGTTATTCAAGCCCTGCGGTACTGACTGCGATTTGGGGGCCAATTGTATTTGCACCAGAACAAACATTTTGGCCAAGCCTTGAAAACCCATACTTGATAGGCGCGGTGGTCACAGGTCTGTTGATTTGGAAAACAGGCAATGTGCTGCTAACGATTGGCGTCAGTATGGGCGTGTTTTTGTTCTATAACCTCGTTGCGGTTGATTACCTTTTTTCTTGAGCTTCAACGTCAACTTCGGCTTTGTGTTTCTCCTATTATTTAAGGGCTGAATAACTATGATTACTTGTTATGTTCGATATGTAATTGATCCTAAAAAGGTAAGTGAGTTTGAGGCATACGCAAAAATGTGGATTCCTCTGGTCGCTAAATTCGGAGGTCAACACAACGGTTATTTCTTACCGTCGGAAGGGGCGAACAATATTGCATTGGCGTTGTTTACCTTTGAAAGTTTGACTGCCTACGAAGAATATCGGGTTAAGTCGCTGAGCGATGCTGAGTGCATTAAAGCGTTTGAATTTGCAGACGAAGTTGATTGCATCGTGAGTTATGAACGCAGCTTTTTTAGACCTGTTTTAGAGTGATAGACCTTGCAACGTATAGCTTGGTGGCATCTAATGTACTGATTCACTATTTGTGTGTTTAGGTTTTGGTAAGGAGTTAGTTTGGCTAAGAAGTATTATGTGGTTTGGAAAGGTCGCACACCGGGTATTTTTACTACTTGGAATGAGTGTAAGTCGCAAGTTGATGGTTTTGCTGGTGCGAGATATAAATCGTTTCCAACACTAGGCGAGGCCGAGTCTGCTTTCGGTGGTAAAACGTCGTCTGTGTCAGGTTCTTCGGCTACAAAGCCAAGCTCTGCGGGGAAGGCGACGAAAGCTAAGGTGCCGCCTCTTTCGGAGCAGCAAATCACAGATATGCCTTTTGATATCAAGATCTTTACCGATGGTGCTTGTGAACCAAATCCTGGTGAAGCAGGGACGGGGTTAGCGGTCTACCAAAACAACCAGTTAACAGAATTGTGGTATGGCTTGTATCAGCCTGTTGGTACCAACAATACCGCCGAGTTACATGGGCTTAAGCAAGCGTTTGTTCTCGCGAAAGAGAAGCTAAACGCGGGTCTCTCTGTAGCGATTTATTGTGACTCTAAGTACTCAATTGATTGTATTACTAAGTGGGCAACGGGTTGGGAGAAAAAGGGCTGGACTAAGTCGGGCGGCGAGATCAAAAACCTCGATATTATTAAGCCTGCGTATGCTCTCTACCAAGAACTGGCTTCAAAAATTACCATCTACCATGTGAACGGACACGTTGGCATTGAAGGTAACGAATTGGCCGATAGAATGTCGATTGTGGCTATTTCATCGAAAGAGCAGGAGCTAGCTCAATATCGTGACATCGAAGATCTTGAGTCTATTTTGGCGCTGCGAGCAGGTTAGCTAGGCTTCTTAATGAAAAGCTAATAAAAGTTACTGAAAGCATAAGTTGCCATCATTAGGCTGTGCTAAGTTGAGCGTTACATTTCAAATCAATGTAGCGCTCTTCTGTTTTTGTGGTGCTCAGTTGTTTTGATGTGCTTAGTAGCTCGTATGGTGCTTAGCCGTTCTTGCGATGCTCAGCCGTCTGAGCTATTCCTTATTGAGCTGGGTTCTCTATCCAACGAGATAATTGCTGAGCTTGTTTGATCGAATTAAAACTGTCTTTCACTCTCTCACGTGCCTTTAAACCCATCGATGTTTTATCGTTACTGCTCAGCTGCGCGAAACGCTCAATCGCTTCTCTTAATTCTTCCACGTTTTTTTCGCTAACCACAAAACCTGTCTCTGGTGAGACGATCTCTTTGCATCCCATGATGTTGGTGGTAATGACGGGTGTTCCCACGGCCATCGCTTCTTTTAAAACCAGTGGCCCTGTATCCACACACCCGGTTTCGGAAAAACAGAAGGGCGCGATTAGGCTGTCATAGTTCGATAGTTTCTCTTTCACCCACTCGTGAGGTTTCGCGCCAAGAAAGGTCACGTTTCGAGCAAGTCCTTTTTCTTTGACCTGCAATTTTAATTGTTGCTCTAAATCGCCAGTACCGATGATATCGAGATGAATGTCGAGAGGTTCGGCAATCGGTGCCAATGCATCAATAAGATGGTGGATACCTTTTTGCTCCACTAATCGACCAAGAAAAACAAAGCGAAGTTGCTTCGTTTCGGTTTTGGGGGTGAGTTGGAATTGTTTGGTATTCACTCCGCAGTGCAGGAGCTTAATGTTTCCCTTAGCCATGGTGTTGAAATCAGTGAGCATGTCTTTGCACACTGCGACCACAAAATCACTCGACGAAATCTTATGTTCAATGTCATAAGCGAACTCGTAAACATCATGACCGTGAGCAACGAACGAACAGGTGATATTCAGCAGCTTTGCCGCGACGATGGCGTGAGCTGTGGTGTGCTGACAGAAATGCGCATGAACGTGTTCGGCGTCGTTTTCCGCGAGTTGCAGCGCTAATTTAAACCCATAAGCGAACAATGACTTTTTGGGCATGCTGGTTTGCTTAGAAACAAAGGATACCGCCCGGAGAAAGCCAAACCAATTGATGCTGGCTATCTTACCCGCCCGAACATCCTTACCAATTTTTATGATGTCATAGTCAAATGACTTTTCACTCTCTTCTATCTCAAATGCCATCACGCAAACATCGTGTCCACAAGCTTTCACCGAGTCGACTTCTGTTTGGATGAAGGTCTCGCTGAGTACAGGATAAGTTGGTGCTATAAATGCTACTTTCTTCATTTTTTGCTCCTTTGACTAATGCTATTAAAGTCAAATAAGCAAGATACGAACCAAGATCAAATCGTAGCTTTGGAGGGCTTTTCGATTGCTTTCCGAAGGTTACCCCTTAAGACGTCGCTCGTTTTCTCAAATTGATAATCAAATTGGAGTTGCAGTTTTTTTGGACATCTGTGTTTTGTCGTCATTTTGAGAATGGACACGTAGGAGACTGATCTAAAAGTGATTTCATAGCAAGCCACTCTCGGCATAGAAGATGCAACGTCAGCCATATAACGTATAAATCTGAGGGCGTCATTATGGCTAAAGTAAGTGTTGTTATTCCTACCTACAATTGTTTGGATTACCTGCCGAAAGCGATTGGTAGTGTACTAAAGCAGACTCATCAAGATGTTGAACTTATTGTCATTGACGATAACAGTAACGATGGAACGTCGACGTATCTCGCTTCGATAGACGACGAGCGTATTATAACCATATCGACGTTGGGTGTTGGTGCGCCTCAAGCGAGAAACCTAGGGATTGAAAAGGCGACAGGTGAATACATCGCTTTTCTAGACGCAGACGACTTCTGGTTTCCTGAAAAAATTGAGCGCCAACTCGAGTTTCATCAACGTTACCCTGATCTCGCGATGAGCTTTACTAACTACGAACACCTGACTGAAGATTACCAAGTGATAGTGGATTGCTTTAGTTACTGGTCGCAATTTCAAGATCAAGACGAGCTGTTCATCAACATCGAGAACCCGCTGGAGTTCATCATTGAAAACAACGTGATTGGAACTTCAACGGTCATGGTGAAAGCGGATGTGTTTTCTCAAACAGACAGCTTTAATCCTGATATAAAATATGCAGAAGATTGGGAACTGTGGCTTCGAATGAGTGAAAGCCATCAGATCGGTGTGTTGAATTCTGTGCAGGTTGGCTACTTGATGAGAGCGAGTTCTGTTACCCAAACTGAAAGTCTTAAACTGACAAATTTGCAGTCTATCGAAACCATTCTTCAACGTTACCAAAATGACAGTCAGCGATGGAACCTACCGACGTCCAGTTTCAAAATTGCAAAGGCAAGAATATTAGAAGGTTACGCCGACTATTACAGAGGCTTACAACAAAACCGACTGGCCATCTCATACAGTATTCGTTCGTTAGTTTTGGCTCCTCAAAAAAGAACTTTACGACACCTTCTTGGGGACTGTAAAAGTTTCCTAATGCCTGCATTGTAGGAATAGGTGACTCCAATGGGTTCATTAAAACAGTCGGCCTATTACGCCATTGGTATCGTGATGATGAAAGGGATCTCGCTCGTGATGATCCCCTATATCACCCATAAGATGACGTTGGTTGAATACGGTTCTTTAGAAGCCATTGTCTTATTGGCTGACATCGGGACGATCCTATTTAGCTTTGGGATTGTTGAGGCAATGTACCGGTATGTGGGCGTCGCTGAGGGTGAAGAAAAGAGAAAGCTTGTCTCGAATTGTTTCACGTTGAGTGTCTTGGTCTGTGTGCTAGGAGGGGCTTTAATTGCTCTTAGTATGCCGTTGTTGTTACTGATGTTGCCCGTCGAGTTTCAACCTTATCAAATCCTACTTTTGCTAATACCGACCATGTTAGATGGTGCGATTTCTATCCCGCTAACATTGATGCGAATGAATGCGATGGCTAAGCGCTTTTGTATGCTAAATGTAATGAAGGCGAGTGTGCAAGCTGCTATGACGTTTGCATTGCTTGAAGCAGGTTATGGCATTGATGGTGTACTAATATCTGCCGCTGTTTCGAGTGTGTTGTTGATGCTGTGTTTACTGCGTTATCAAAGGCAGGAGATGGGCTCATTTGGCAGCCTCAAATACTCCGCTAAGATCCTAAAATTTGGATTGCCCACGTTAGTTGGTGGCGCTTCGATTTACATGATTACAGGGCTAGACCGTTGGGTGATGGCAAGCTTTGTTGGTGTTGAAGAACTTGCAATCTATGCGGTCAGTGGCAAGTTTGCATTGCTGCTTGGCTTGCTACTGCAGCCTTATGCTCTGTGGTGGTTTCCAAATCGAGTGGCCATGTTGCAACAACCTGATGGTAAGAAAGAGTGTGCGGACAGAGCGCTAGTCGGTGTTAATCTGGCCATTGTATTGGGTTGTTTGATGATCCTTACTGTACCTGGTTTTATTACATTGATTTTGCCAAGCAGTTATCAATATGCAGGCACGATTGTTGTAGCACTCTTGGCGATTGGTGTGATTAAGAACGCTGGGGATTACCTCAACCTTGGTTGTTTCAGCGGTCACTCAAGCCAGTCGCAAATGTGGATACAAGGCGGGTGTGCGATTCTAGCTGCGATTGGTTATTTTGTTGTTACACCGAGTTATGGAGTGTGGGGCGTGGTGGTGGTGCTTTGTGGCACTTATGCCGTGAGACTGTCACTGCTCTATATCGTGAGTCAAAAGATGGAGTACTTGCCTTATGAACATCGTAAATGGATGGCTGCGGTGAGTATCGCCATACTTGCGATTACCAGTGACCAGCTTCTTGGTTGGGTGCTGGTTGATGTTCATGACTTTGTTTTAGGCAGTTTTGTGGCAATAGTGACGTTAGTCGCCTTTGTTCGATACTCTGTTATTCCTGTTCCACAAGCGTTGCTCGATAAGCTCACGTTAGGCAAACATTCCCACGTAAGTTGAACCGATTTCACCCAGAGCGAGGGTATTCTGATAAGCGTCTAGGGAAATATGAATTATTAACAATAAAACACTGTTCATAATTGTTTTAATTAGATAGTATTTATAAATCTAGTGAATACTAACTATGGAAAGATATATGAATAAGTGGATGCTGCTCCTCTCTCTGTTTTCAGCTGCCTCTTACAGCGCCTCTGAGTTTTCAAATGAGGGTATTACTGCTCCCGACTTCAATTCACCGGATTTTAAGCCACCTGAAGTTTCTCAACAGGAACAACACAATATCGTTTGTGAAAGTGTCGTTTGTAATTCAATCTCGCGATCGCAGCCCGTTCCTGAAGTGGGCGAAGTACCGGATAGAGAGCCGAATAAAACATTAGAAACGATAGCGAGTGCGATTTTCATCGCGGGCGAAATTGGTATTGCAGAGAATTTGATTGAACCAGACGAAGAGCATTATATTGTCGAGTAATGATTAATTAAAATTGCGGCATGTGAAGCGGTAAATACAGAGCTTTCTGCATTCGTTCATTGATTAAATATTTACGAAGTTTTTAACAAGGACGAAAAATGGAAATCTGGAAGTTAATGCTATTCATCCCCGCTTGTTTCGCGCTCAACATGACACCGGGCCCAAACAATTTGTTATCAATGAACAACGCTCGTTGTTACGGATTTCAGGCCTCCTTTGTCGCTGGTCTAGGAAGAATCCTTGCTTTTTCCGGCATGATTGCTTTGGCTGCATCTGGTTTAGCGGTTGTGCTTTATACTTCTGAAACGCTGTTTTTCCTGATCAAATTATTTGGTGCAATGTATCTGTTGTGGATCGCGTTTAACCTATGGCGATCTCAAGCCAGCCCGGTCGCGGATATCGAGCGAAATAAGAACTGGTTTGGTCTTGTTAAACAAGAGTTCGCACTCGCTGCGGGCAATCCAAAAGCGATACTCATTTTCACTGCATTCCTTCCTCAATTTGTCGATGTTTCTGCGAACGTAAATACTCAATTCTTTGTTTTGGGAAGTACGTTTCTTGTATTAGAAATGCTCGCAATTTCTATCTATGCAGCCTTTGGCTTATATCTACGGCATTGGTTTTCAAAACCTCAAATGGCCAAGCGCTTCAATAAAGCATGTTCTGTGTTTCTTGCCTTGTCTGGTGCGAATTTATTGGTGAGTCGTCAGTAGAAATTGACTGGTTTGTGAGTTGTATTTGTCGATGGTTTTGGTGCCATTAAAGAAGAGAGTGCCTATCTAGAGCCCGCATCTTGATGCCGGTTTAAATATGGGCGTATGCACGCCTAGGTCAACATCACGATACCGTGCATTAATACGACACTAGAGGTCAGTCGGGTTCGCATATCAAAGTAGCCGTCGGGGCCTTCACTTTGATTCTCTTCTCTCATTGACCTTTCCGCTCGCCAAACCGCAATGTAGCCTAAGATCAGAATCAGAGTGGTGAGGAACTCTTGTTGCTCACCGAGTAGCACCGCTAGCCACGCTGCCAACACAATAACATTGCTAAGAATCAGAGCCTTGTTGCTGGATTGGCTTTCGAAGTTCTCTATCCCATTGCCCCACAAGATGCCCGACAAAAAGCTCAAGATAACCACGCTGTAGGTGATGAAGAGTGTTTCGCCGCTCAAGCTAAAGAATTGCCTGTCGGTGAGTGATAACAGTAGGCCGAATAAAAAGGGGATTAAACCCATATAACCGAGCTTGGCCATGGTGTTGCGTGTTTGAGTTGTCTCCATGTAATCTAACCTCATAACTGCTGCTCTATTGCATTTTTGAGGGTGCTACTGGTTGGCGATGTAGAACTCGGGAAGGTTGCTATCACTTTGCCTTCTTTGCTGACCAAGAACTTGTAGAAATTCCATTTCGGTTTGATACCGGCTTGTTGTTGGATTTCGGCAAAGACTGGATTTGCGTTTGGCCCAGAGAGTGACGCGCGCGCCATCATTGGAAAGGTGACGCCATAATCTAGGTAGCAGATTTTTGCGGATTGCTTCTCGCTTCCTCTGTCTTGGCGAAAATCATTACTTGGGAAACCAACAACCGTGAACCCTTCATCTTTATACGTTTGGTGAAGCTGCTCTAGTTGCTCGAACTGAGGCGTGAAACCGCATTGGCTTGCCGTATTCACGATTAATAAAGTCTTACCTTGGAACTCTTCACACAGCTCAATTTCTTCGTTTGAATTTAGCAGCCTTTGTTTGCCGTTGAGTATCTTAGGGCAGCTTGCTGAAAAAGCGAATGAACTCGTTAGGCTCGCGATTAGGGCGGTGGAGCACAGCAGTGAATGTTTCATAAGTCTGACTCATTTTAATTGGCGTAACTGTTATTACTGTTCAGCGACTTGAAATGATCACTTTAAAGGCCAGAATCGCTTAAATATCAGCTATCGCTTAAGTGTCAATTGTTGCTTAGCAAATAGGGCGCCACCAAGCGCCTGATATTCACCTTGGCTCCAAGGCGAGATGCCAGCAGGTACATGCCTCCAATCTTTCGGTGGAGGAATAGAGCGTCTGCTGGTGGCGTGTGCCAATACTCTTGCTCCATGCTGAGTATGGTTCCCGCTTCACGAAGCCTTTGGGCTAAACCACTGGCTTTGAAGTCGTAATCTTCATCGACAAGCATGGGTTCACAGGCCATTTTCACTAAGTTGAGAATCGCTTGGCGCTGGTCTGGGAGGATGGTCTCGCTAAAAAATCCAATCTGCTCTAACGCCTTGTTGAGTCCTTGTTCATCGTGAGTAATCACAGAGGTAAAAGCCAAACGATAGCCATCACTGAAGCGGCCGCTGTATTCTCGGGTTGCCCCAAAATCTAACAGCCCAATCTGTCGCGTGTTTTCAACGTAAAGATAGTTGGCGAAGTTGGGATCGGTTTGCACCATCTTGAAGTCGAATAACTCTCTGAACAGAAGCTCGAGCAAGCTGTGCATCACAAAATCACGGGTGCTTTGATCATAACCTTCAATTTGCTCTATCGAGATGCCCTCAATGAAGTCCATGGCGAGCACCGATTCTGATGAGATTTGCGTATGAATCTTAGGCACGACGAAGTGAGAGTGCTCTTTTAATGCATTTTGATAACGAGTCGCGTAGTCAGCCTCGCGAGCATAGTCGGCTTCATCATGTAGTTGTTTTTTCGCCTCTTCTAACAAGCCTTTGTAATCGACTGACTTTGGTATCAACCCAACAATATTGAGCAATGTACCAACGTTGTCCACATCACTGTCGATGCTTTTTCGAATGCCTGGGTATTGGACTTTGATGGCAAGTTTGTCTCCCGCATCACTGTAGGCTTGGTGAACTTGTCCGATGGACGCACTGGCGATCGGTTTAAAGTTGAAGGAAAGAAATTCTGCTTTCCAGTTGATGCCGAGTGAGCTTTCTAACACTTGGTTGAGCTGCTTTGTTGGCAGAGGATCTGCGTCTGAGCGCAGGCGAGAAAGAATATCGGCTAATTCAGGTTCTAAGACATCGCCTGCATCCATTGATAGCATCTGCCCCAGTTTCATTGCTGCACCGCGCAGGTGTGCGAGTTGATCGGTTAGCCGAGCAATGTTTTGTGGCGTTAGCAGTAAGTCTTTTGCTTTGGGCCTGTTGCCTTGTGCTATTTGCTTGGTGCCTTCCGTTAGCACATTACCTGCGACCCTTGTTGCCAACGAGGCAAACTTACTGAATCTAGAAATTCGATGAGTGGGAAGGTTTCTCTCTTTTGCCGACATAAAGGTTCTCACTTAGTTATCAAGATTGATACCAATCGTAGTAAATAACTGTTCACCCTAGCTTGTTAAAAATCTCGATAACGTCGTTAGATTTTTTGATTGTAGAATAACTACTTATCGAAAAAAGCCGCCTTGTTCTCCAGCTTTTTCCCTGCGCTATTTTTGACCACTTACTTACTGTGATTGGTATGACTACAAAGTTCTATAAATCATTACCCAACCGAATGTTTTGTTGTGGTAACTTGTCTCACGAAACAGTAAACAGAATTTAAAGGACAAAACATGAAGTTTATTTGGTTGAAAGTTGCCGTCACGGTATTGGTATTCGCAGCACTGTTTGGCATCGTTTACTACAAAGTCGCCAGTGGTATATCTTAATTCCAATGCAATTTAGTACAGCTATTTAGTACAGCTGTTTCCGTTGCAGCGTGACTTCCCAGTTAGCCAAAAAGAGACTTTATATCGGTTTTTCGCAAACCGCAGATAACACCAGTCGGCCATTGGCTTAAATATTGCCCAGCGCAATGGGGCATATAGCCAACCTTTGCCCACCAGCTTCCACGCTTGGTAGGTCACGTCTAACCCCAGCAGTAATTTCCCATTCTCATCGAGTGCATGCAAAATCGTATTAGCTGCCTCTGCATCTATCTGCGGGTAGTCTGAAAACGCCTCACTGTAGATATCGATGGTTTGAATCTGTTTTTTGGTATCAGATTTAGCCAGTGCCGCCATCTCTTTCGCGCATAACGGGCATGTCCCATCGTAAAATATCGTAAGTTGTGTCATCGTCTGTTCGCCTATCATGTCACGACCTGAACCTTCAGTTACCCGTTAAGTCGGCACCCGTCAATTCAATCGCTTGTTATTCAATAATCTAGCAATGGCTACGTTATTGCACCTTTTAAAGATCACTTACCTTGTATCCAAAGCTCTAAGAATGTCTGACGTAGACACTTTGTTCATCCTTTCAAGTCCTTGATTGTTTGGTCAAATCTCTGGTTTATGGACAAAGGATAACAAAGCGTCCAATAAAGGTTTGCCTTCAATATATAAACATCAATCAATTCAACAAGTTGAACTTGGCTTGGAATATGCTCTATCGAACCTACGAATTGCTAATGGATTTTCTCCAATTTGGGCATGGCAGAAAACCCTAAAAGCATAAGTATGGATAAATGGAGAGAGAACATGAAGGTTATAAATTATTTACTTAGTGTGCTTTTGTTGTTTAGTAGCCCCCAGTTGGTGTGGGCTACTGTTGATGTGATGGAACTTGATGGTAACGCGACCAGTGATAATAGTGGTATTGATTGGGATGACGTAAATGATCCCAACAGCACGGTTGGGATTGCGGAATTTTTCCAAAAAGACCGTAACGGTATCGACCAAATCTTTTGGAAGGGTGGATCAAAAGATGATTCCGACATTACAGATTGGGCGTTCCGTACCGCGTCACCACAACCAAAAGATGACTTTACCAATGCGTATGCCGCTGCCTTTGAAAGCGAAGGTGACTTGCTGATTTACTTTGGTGCAGACCGATATGCGAACAATGGTGATATGTACATTGGCTTCTGGTTCTTACAAGACCAAGTAGGGTTACCGGATGGGAAAACTAAGGGCGACTTTGTTGGACAGCATATCAATGGAGACATCCTTGTGCTGATTTCATTCCCACAAGCAAGTGGCGGTAATCCGTATATAGAAGTGTTGCAGTGGGATTTAAATAATGGTGATGTCACCGACAACATGACGAGAATTTTCCAAACGGACGGTGACCCTAAATCGAATGACTTCGTTGGTGCAAGATGTGGCAGTGGTGCTGTCGGTGTCGAGAAGATCTGTGCGATTTCAAATGATGATTCTATCGGGGCAATTGCTCTACCCAATGTACAAGGTTGGGACTATCTCGCGAAAACGGGTGAAACAACCTCTATTCCGACAGAAAGCTTTGTGGAAGGTCGATTAAACTTGTCAGCTCTGTTGAATGATGAGTTTGGTATTGAGGATATTCCTTGTTTCAGCAGCTTCTTAGTGGAGTTACGAGCTTCTCGTTCGATTGATGCATCTTTGGCTGACTTCGTTGTCGGTTCATTCAGTTTATGTAGCATCAATATAGCGGCGACTTGTAACACAACCAGCTTTACGGTTGATGGTATGTTCAACATAGATTACACCGTGACGGTCACCAACACTGGCCCTGGTTCGTTAGGCACCAATGGTGACTACGAAGTGGCCTTTTTATCTGAGTCACCAATCTTAGGTGCGCTTCCAGTGGTTGGTAACGGCGATGAAGTGTGGAGTGTCGGTGAGTCATTCGCAATCATGGGGAATTATCTGTCTGTAAATAACGGTGCCGTCGGCGTGATAGATGGTGCGGTGGATCTTGATGGGCTTATCGTGAATGCTCAAGCGCCAGTGGCCTACAATTGTCCACCAATAGACTTGAGCCCGATGGTTGAAATTTCTAAGGTGTGTAATAGCTTCTTAGAGGTTGATGGCGGTCAAGTTGTGCTTAAGAAAACCTATGATGTTGAAATATGTAATACTGGTGATATCCCATTGGCCATTGAATCGCTGGTGGATTCTAAGGATGACTCTTTGAGCCGTTCTGATTTACCGGCTGAAGTAGTCAACAGCAGTTATTACCTCGACTTTGCTTTACCTTGTGATGATCTTGAGGATGTGACCACATGTGGTGCTGGTAATATGTGTAGTGCATTAAGTGCCGATCCTGAGTTGTTTGCTTGTAAAACAGGTGAAGGAGAGTGGATACCGAACTTTGGTGATGCGATTGGCCAAGTGTGTACACAAGTAAGTAAAACTTATGCGCCAAATGTGTTACCAACCGGAACTGCAGGAATGCTATCTAATCAAGTGACAGCAACGTTTGACTCGCTGTTCTTGCAACAAGCATTTATGGAAACATCGAACATTGCAACCTGTGATGTTTGTCCATTTACTGTTCCTGAGCCATAAGTACTTTCATTAATTGAGTACGACTAAACTCTAAAGCAGCCTAGTTTGTTAGGCTGCTTTATTAGTTATTAGTTATTAGTTATTTAGTTATTTAGTTATTTAGTTAGCTAGTTAGGCGACTTAAATTACTATCTGATGTTTCTTGATCAGCTTGTATAAGGTTGTCCGAGAAATAGACAACGCTTTAGCGGATTGGGAAATATTGTAGTGGTGTTGCTGAATCACTCGACGAACATTTTTTGAAGAAAGTCGAGTGTCACTCTTAGTATCGGGCGACGCGTCTTTTAATTGAATCCCCATATGACGAGTAGAGAGGGCGCTTGAATTAGAAAGAACAATCGCCCTTTTTATGCAGTTGAATAACTCTCTAACATTGCCCGGCCAATGGTACTGTTTCATTTGCTCAAGGGTGTCACTAGGCAGTTTGGTTTTGGATGCGTAATTGTGCTTCAGTTCAAATCGAACCAAATCTTCAATGTCTTCTTTGTGATCATTGAGTGGTACTAGGTCTAATGGAAGTACATTGATGCGATGAAAGAGATCCTTTCGAAATTTACCCGCAGCAACGGCTTGTTCGATATTGACGTTGGTGGCGAAAATCACACGGCAATCTACGGGCAATTGGTTGTTACTGCCGAGTCGCTCTATCAAGTTATTTTCTAGAAAGTGGAGTAAGTAGGTTTGCAGCGACAGTTCAAGGTCGCCGATCTCATCCAAAAATAGCGTGCCACCATTCGCTCTTTCCACGTGTCCGACGTAGCGTTTGTTTGCACCCGTGAACGACCCTTTTTCAAAGCCAAATAACTCTGAGTGAATCAGGGATTGTGGAATTGCGCCACAATTTACAGCGATGAAAGGTTTTTGACTGCGGGCTGAGGCCTCATGTATTAAACGCGCACATAGGCTTTTTCCTGTTCCGGTTTCCCCTTGAATCAGCACTGGAAAATCGTTGTTAGCGATCTTGGCTATTTTCTTTTTAAGTTGTTGGATGGTTCTGGATTGCCCTACCAATTGACATTCATGGCACGAGGCAGGCTTAGGTTTAGTTTGCTTGGTGTCTACCATGCCATACGCATGCCCTAAATTTCGACAAAGCCATTCTGTATCAATAGGCAGGTGGTAATAATCCCAAAAGGTTTGCTTAATGAGTGATAAGTTGCGGCTTGGTGGTTGGTTGCAGATAGCGATTGCTTTTAAACTTGGAGAGTGAGCCTTTAACGCTGATATTTGCTCACATTGTTTGTCGATTGAGGATGATGTTAGACAAGAAACCACAATTGGTGCGTAGCTTTCGCTGCGTGTCTCGAGTAAGTGAATGGCCTGTTCGGTCGTTTCTGCAACTTGAGCTTCCCAGTTATGGAGACGCAGTTCTCCAACCCACTGACTATGGTGCAGGCATGCGGTGTTGCATAACAAAATCACAGAACGAGTTATTGGCTCAGGTGATACTCTTTTTGATGGCATTGTGCTCACTCTTCATGTTTCGATGTCCATGATGAAACCTTCAGTAAGCCCCCTAAATATCCCATAAGCTTAGAAGCAAAATTCAATTAATTCGAGTACACAAATTTGACGGTGTTTAGCTGACAAGTGGGCATTTTTTCAAGCGAGAAAGTTAATCTGGTGCTTTACTTACTGATATTCATGCTATTAGTAAATATATTCACGGATATCGTGTTTTTACTTTTTGTTTGCTGATGAACACACAGTAAACCCCGCGCTAATCACTAACGATAAAGAGCTGATATTGATGATAATTAACGTAGCAAAAAAGTTCATTTTGGCAGCGTCTGCACTGATGCTAGGCGGTTGTGTGAGCTACAGCGTGACCGAGCAAGAAATGACGAACTACCTGCAAGATTCGGTGATGTTAGAACAAGAAGTCGGTGTGCAAAACGTTATGTATGCGCAAGTCGCTGTTGATGATTTAGCGGTGCAGATTGGTAGAGCTGATACCGAGCGTGTGTCTGTTTTAGCGAACACCAATGCAAAAGTTCAGGTGTTCAATATGCCGAATATGGGGTTGGACTTGGATATCGAGTTCAGTGCGATTCCTGAATACGACAAAGAGAGCGGCGAGATTTATTTGAAATCACTGCGTTTAGAGCGCTTTGAAGAAAAAGATAAACAACTGTCGCCTGAGGTCGCCAAACTACTTAAGCCTGCCGTTTCTATGATTGACTTTGCTTTGTCCCAGTCACCGGTTTACAAACTGGACAGCAATAAGGTTCAAGAGTCATTGATCAAGTCCTCGGAACCTAATCTAGTGATTAAAGACAACAAGCTGGTCATCGAGTTATTCGATTAACCTTTTACGTATAGCTTAGACTCAGATTTAAAACACAATGGCTGCCGATTTGGTGGCCATTTTTGTTTGTGTTGAATCAGCAGGATTTCTGTTTTTAGGCTGTCTATCCAGCTTGTTTTCTCTGGCTCATTTATTGAATTAGCCGCGTATCTCACCTTTACTTTACTCTTGTGAGCAAGTCATCGCTTCAGTCATCAAATCATAAGAAAGAAAAGGTGAGCGAACTATGAAGAATCCAGTAATAGCGGATAACAAACCCGTTAAGGTCGAGCTAACAGAAGGGGAGGAGTATTACTTCTGTACCTGTGGGAAATCGAAAAACCAACCGTTTTGTGATGGTTCTCATGCAGGAACGGGCTTCAAACCGAAGAGTTTCGTGGCCGAGGAAACCGGCGACGCTTACCTGTGCCGCTGTAAGTATTCGAACAATCTCCCTTTCTGTGATGGCACCCATAAACAGTTTACGGCTGAGCAAGTGGGCCAAGAAGGCCCCGATGTTCACATCCAAGCGGCAACGCCCGATCTCTCACCTGCGGCTTCTGCAACCAAAGAGGAGCCCACGGTTGAGTTCATTCATCAATTAGCACGAGATGGCTTATCCAAAGTGGGGCATCACGGGCCAATGACTTCAATGGGCGTTCCAAGATATCTATTGCCTCACTGGGATGATATTCAAGTGATGGTTGCACAAATGGCGACCAAACCGTTATTGGAACATGTGCCAGTTGGTACTGAGCTTATTATTGGGCCAAAAGCGAAAAAGCCACTCAAGTTGAACATATCTTTGTTTGTTTCTGATATGAGTTTTGGGTCGCTGTCTGAAGAAGCGAAAATCTCTTTAGCGACAGGCGCGGAGCTTGCGGGAACTGGAATTTGCTCGGGTGAGGGAGGCATGTTGCCCGAAGAGCAAGCGGCGAACTCACGTTACTTTTATGAATTAGCTAGCGCACAATTTGGTTACGATGAATCTAAGCTCAAAAATGTCCAAGCCTTCCATTTTAAAGGTGGGCAGGGTGCTAAAACCGGAACTGGCGGTCACCTACCGGGTGCGAAGAACATTGGCAAGATAGCAGAGGTGCGTGGCATTGAAGCGGGTACCGCCGCGATTTCTCCACCCACCTTTGTTGATCTAAAAACCGTCGAGGATTTCAAAAATTTTGCCGACCGAGTTCGAGAAGTGACAGGCGGAATCCCAATTGGCTTCAAGTTGAGTGCCAATCATATTGAAGAGGATATTCAGTTCGCATTGGATGCCAGTGCCGATTACATCATCTTGGATGGTCGAGGCGGTGGCACAGGTGCGGCGCCAGAAATGTTCCGTGACCATATCAGTGTGCCAACTATTCCAGCGCTTGCTCGTGCCAGAGCCTATCTAGACAAGCAAGGCGTAAGTGACAGAGTCACCTTAATCATTACTGGTGGGCTTCGTGTTCCGATGGACTTCGTAAAAGCGATGGCGCTTGGTGCAGATGGGGTCGCTATCTCGAACAGTGCCATGCAGTCGATAGGTTGTGTTGCAGCGAGAATGTGTAACACCAATAATTGCCCGGCGGGCATCGCGACTCAAAAAGCCGATTTACGCCAACGGTTAAATGCCGAGAAGGCATCGAATCAACTCAAGAACTTCTTCGAAGCTTCGAATGAATTGATGCAAGTGATGGCGAGAGCGTGTGGCCATGATCATTTAAATCAGTTTAATCCTCACGATCTAGCAACATGGAATCGCGAAATGGCCGAGCTATCCGGAGTCGCTTACTCTGGTGTCAGTCCATTAAATCAACTTAAGTAAATAGTATTTCGATAAAGCACACTCACTGTATTTTGGGTGTGCTTATTTTTGCCATGCAATACCAATCCATATTACACCTGCTGTAATGCACTGCTTTATTAGCGTTTTTAAATTATTTCCTATTTCTTGAAAATATCACTTTACCTCAAGTTAACTTGAGGTTTTATCATCCTCTCCAATCCAAAAACATCAAGTATCACCTTGTCATTTTTAAAGAAATGTTTCTAACCGAATTCGAGGGCAAATAATGAAAGTATTAGCGATTGGCGCGACCAACAGTAAAGTATCGATTAACCAACAATTGGCGGCTTATACCGCAAGCCTTGCGAACAACGCGCAAGTTGAAGTGCTTGATCTTAATGATTTTGAAATGCCGATTTACAGTGAAGACAGAGAAAAGGCGTCGGGTATTCACCAGCACGCGCAGCGCTTTTTTAGCAAGATTGGCGAAGCAGATGCTGTCGTCATTTCGTTTGCAGAATACAACGGTTCATACACCGCAGCCTTTAAGAATGTGTTTGATTGGACATCACGAATCGACATGAAAGTGTATCAAGGCAAACCTGTTGTTATGCTCTCCACATCACCAGGCCCAGGCGGCGCAACATCGGTGCTATCTTCTGCTGTAAACTCTGCGCCATATTTTGCTGCGAACATCAAAGGCACACTGTCTGTGCCGAGTTTTTACGACAATTTTGATGTGGAGACAGGGGAAGTGACCAACGCTGAAATATTAGAGAACCTTAAATCGATCATGAGTCAGATTTAGAAATCGAATGACCTTCAATTAGACAAAGCAGCCATGTTCATGACTGCTTTTCGTTGAGCCCGCAGTCAAAGTTTAAGGACATTAATTAGTTAAGATGAGAATTGGTTGTTATTATAAAGTTAAAGTAAGCTTTAAATATTTATGATCTCAAGGATAGTGTCGTAATGAGAAACATCGTATACCTCACCATAGGCCAGTTGGCAGAGCGCAGTGGCGTGGCTCCTTCGGCCTTACGTTTTTACGAAACCAAGGGGTTGATTGCTTCGATTCGCACTAACGGAAATCAACGCCGGTATCAGTCGGCGATGTTGAGACGAATTGCGTTGATACAAGTCGCACAGTCGATAGGCTTCACGCTAGAAGAGATCACCGAAGAGTTATCGACACTGCCGATGAACCATACCGCGACTAAGCGAGATTGGGAGCGCGTTGCTAAGAAGTGGCAGGGGCAACTCGACAGTAAAATGGCGCAGATTAAATCGCTACAAGAAAACCTAACTGGTTGTATTGGTTGCGGGTGTTTGAGTATGCAAAAATGCCAATTGTTGAACCCTGAAGATATTCTGCATGACCAAGGACAGGGCGCACAACGCATTGTTGATTAGACTAACTGAGTTCCTGAAAGACATGGAGCAACGGGCTAAGTTTTAGCTTTTACTCAATGGGTTAAGCAACAGTTGTGGCCGAATAGCGTGCCTAGACAATCACGAATTATAGGTCTAGTTTAGGTGGTTCTTTCAATAAAAGAAGAGGTTAGTTATGTTCAGCCATGTTTTTCTCGGTACCAAAGATATTGAACGCGCGAAGGCTTTTTATGACCCAATCATGAAAGTGCTTGGTTATAGCGAAGGTTCTGTTGATCCCAAAGGGCGCTGTGTTTACGTTAGCCAAACGGGTGTGTTGGGTTTAACGAAGCCGATTGATGGTCAGCCTGCGACTCACGGCAACGGTATGACGGTGGGTTTTCTTGCATCCTCCCCAGAAGTTGTAGATGAGTGGCATCGTGTTGGCGTCGAAAATGGCGGTACCAGTATTGAAAATGGCCCCGGAGCGAGAGGTTCTGACGAGCGTCGCTTGTACATGGCTTATTTGCGAGATCCTGATGGAAACAAGATCTGTGCAACTCACTTTATGCCATAGTGGCGTATGCTTATACCATAATGGCTTATACTTAGATGACATGGACTGTTAAGGATCGCTGGCGAATGCGAAGAACCAACAAAATGACACCTAATGAACTGTTTTATGAAAGCTTTGAGCGTTGCAGGATCGATGAAGAATTTCTAGAAACATTTTTGGCGGACTTCTGCGAACACAACCCTAGGTTTTCAGAGCGATTTGAAAACATAGGGTTAGAGCAACAAACCAAGATGCTTAAAGCTTCAATCATCCTTATCTATAACTCTGCAGGTCTGCCGAGCGTACGAAACTCGGTGAGAAAGCTTGGGAAGCGACATAAAGATTTAGGCATGGATATTTCTGAGCAAGAGCTCAACGAGTGGTTTAATTCCTTGCTCAATACGGTTAAAAAATACGATCCACTTTATGATGAAAATATCGAACAAGCTTGGGCACATACCTTGGAAACAGGACTTGCTATCATGAAGAAAGAGTGTGTAGTCTGAATCAAAAAATGTACAAAGTAAGCCCCACACAACAAGAGGCTTACTTTTTTATCGACTCAATTAAAAGGTAAAGCCTGCTTGGATACTCAGTACCGACTCAGCGGTATACCAACCAGTACTTCCGCCGAACTCATACCAATCAAATCCAGCTCGAGTCACAAACTTGGAGTGGCCGAAAACTGGTTTTAGTGACTTGTATTCTGCGCCGATGCCGTAAGTTAAGCCAAAATCACCATGGGACCCTTTGTGGACTTCATTATTATCGCTAGATCGGAACACCAATTTGGTATCTGAGTGTGCGTAAAACGCGCCCGCCTTACCATAAACAGCGAAGTTTTCGCTGAAGCTGTGCTTATACATAGGTGTTAATGAAAGCATTAAAGAATCGAACTATTGCTCTGTTTGAAGCACCTTGTCACCATTATAGCTAGTAGACTTATCGTCAGTGCTGATAACAAGTAACGTCGATTCAATATACCAATTGCTTTGAACGATCTGGCTACCTAACGTGAATTGAGCGCCAACGTCACCGCTATCCATACCTACACCACCTAATGTGTACATTTCGTTTGATGCGAAAGCTGAAGTTGATGCGACCCCCGTAACTTAGGCAATCGTAAGAGCCGCTAAGACTAATTTTTTCATTGTTTTTACTCTGGTTTGTAAATTTCGGGAGAGGATTTTAGCGGCATTTTCAAAATAAAAAACACTGTTCGAATGGGCGGTGGTAAGATTAAATGAAGATTAAATATCTCAAAACATAAGCCTGTATTTCCATGACCTAAAATTACAATTTTTTAGATGGATCAAATGCGCGGTGTGCGAGAGTTAGTCTATGATTTAATGGGTTTTCTATGAGGGAGGGCGGTGCATGTTTCACGCAGAAAAACCTCTGGCGACGGAGGTCATCACCAGAGATAAGAATCATTCGAGGCTTACGTTTTAATTGAAATTAAATCCAAATGACCAATGTTGGGTTGGCATTGGATTGGCCGAGGGTTCTAACACGTTACGATAATCGGATTAAAAGTGAGCAGCCCAACCAATCAGGAATCCTTGCGATGCGGTATCGTATTCAAAGGTACCTTTGTTTTCGTAATCAACCCAAGTGGATTTATACGCCAGATTTAAATCCGACCAGTCGTTAATTTGATAGCGAGCGCCGGTTAACAGAGATGAGGTAAAGTCGGTATCGCTTCCAAGGCCCATATCTAAGCTCGTGTGCACAGTCCAATTTTTGTTGAGTTCCTTGGTCCAACGAACGCCTATCAGATAATCAATCCAATCTTCTTCTAAAGATCTTGAATTCAGGGTTGTCCCGCTGTTTGTGTAGAGTTTGGAATCAATATCGTTATCCCACCAGCGTAATCCAACCATATAATCAATGGCACCAATGTCGTATTGGTAGCGTTTAAAGCCTTTTGCTTCTAAAACGCCTTGTCTGATCTCAAGCTTGCCATTAAGAATACCTGTGTTGCCGATGATTGAATCTGACTTTCCGCTCAGTTTCATGTAGCTGTAGTCAACGTAATAACCCCACTGATTGTTATAGATCCCCTCTAGTCGAAGCATCGCTCCCATATCCAAATGACCCATGATGAATGCAGGGTCGACATCAACATCGCTAGAAATATCACCAATTGTTGTATTACCACGGATATTTAAAGCAAGCGCATAAATTTCTATGCTGTGTTGCCACTTTTTCGTGTCCGATTGTGAACTTGCTTCTTGTGCATTTACGGTTGAACTAACAGCCAACGCTGATGCGAGTAGGTAATGCCATTTAGCCATATTGATATCCTTATCTTCGATGTGAAATAGCACGAATGTGAATGTGTGTTTTAACTATCCATTTTTCACATATGCAACTTGTATATTGCTGATTGTAGACTATGTTTTTTGAAAAGAGCCAAATTAAAAGAGTAAGGATATGAAGCCACAAAGCATTTTTTTGTTCGTTGCTGTTTTGGGTTTAACACCGATTGCGTTGTCGTACGGTTATGCCCCCGTTGTCTCCCTTGATTATCTTTTCGGAATTGATGCTAGCCCTATCAATGTCACTCATATCTTTCGTGCTGTGATGGGGTTGTACTTAGCGTTGGCTCTGTTTTGGATAGTAGGGGCGTTACTAAAGAAATACCGACTGCCAGCACTCTACAGTTTGGTGGTCTTCATGTTGGGTTTGGCTGCCGGCCGAGTCATTAGCTTGTTGATAGATGGCATGCCTCACTGGCTACTTGTCGTCTATCTACTATTGGAGCTTGGCTTTGGTTTGGTAGGAATAAAAATGGTTCACAAAGAGCAATCTGAAACAGTATAAGGACATTCTATGAAAAGGATTTTCCACCTTGTTGTGATGAGTGTGTTGAGTAGCTTTTCGCTATCAGCATGGTCAGCACAAGAGCAACCGAATATTTTTGTTATCTTCACGGATGATATTGGAATATCAAACCTGAGTGCTTATCACAATGGTGTGATGAGCAGCGAAACACCGAACATCGATAGTATTGCTGAAAAGGGCATGCTATTAACGGATTACTATGCTCAACCTTCTTGTACGGCGGGTCGTTCTGCATTCTTAACGGGTCAACTCCCTGTTCGAACAGGCATGCACTCAGTTGGGTTACCGGGTGGCCCAGTTGGTTTAAGTGCCGACACGCCAACGCTTCCTGAAATCCTTAAAACCATGGGTTATGTCACGGGGCAGTTTGGCAAAAACCACCTTGGTGATAGAGATGAATTCTTACCGACAATGCACGGTTTTGATGAGTATTGGGGTTGGTTGTATCACTTGAATGCAATGGAATACACAGAAGATCCAGATTGGCCAAAAGATGGATCTTTGGATGCGTTTGCACCTCGTAATGTTATTTATGCAAGATCAGACGGTAAAGGTGGTCAAACGATTGAAGACGATGGTGCATTGTCGATCGAGCGTATGCGTACACTCGACGATGAAGTAAATAAACATGCGATCAACTTCATCGAAAGGGCGGTTGAAGCGGATAAGCCATTCTTCACTTGGTACTGTCCATCACGTGGTCACGTTTGGACGCACCTGTCACCTGAATATGAAGCCATGCTTGGCCAAAATAGTTGGGGGCTTCAAGAAGTGGTCATGAAAGATCTTGATGACCATGTTGGTGAAATGATGGCCAAAATGGAAGAACTCGGTATTGCCGATAACACCATCATCATTTTCACGGCCGATAATGGTCCTGAAATCATGACATGGCCAGATGGCGGTATGACCCCATTCCATGGCGAAAAAGGGACAACATGGGAAGGTGGCGTTCGTGCTCCTGCATTGGTGAGTTGGCCGGGCAAAATCCCTGCTGGTAGTGTCGGCAATGGCATCTTTGACGGCATGGACTGGTTACCAACGCTGATTGCAGCGGCGGGCGGCCCTACAGATCTAAAAGAGAAAATGCTGAAAGGTCACGATGGCTTTAAAGCGCACTTAGATGGTTACAACCAAGTCGATATGCTGACCGAAAAAGGTGAGTCGAACCGTAAAGAAATTTACTACTACGAACGAGACAAGCTACAAGCGGTTCGAGTGGGAGATTGGAAAGCGCACTTCGTGGTACAGAATCACGGTTGGAGCGGTCCGAAAGAAGAACTCAATGCTCCGTTACTGTTCAACTTACGTCGTGACCCATACGAGCGAGCAGCTGAAGAATCAGGTATGTACTTGAAGTGGATGGGGCAGAAAATGTGGGCATTTGGTCCTGCTCAAGCCGCTATTCAGCAACACTTAGCAACCTTTGAAGAGTGGCCTCCCGTTACGCCTGAATCTCCGGCAGGGAAAACCGGCGGTGTGGGTAACTAGTTAAATATCATAAAAAATCCCGCTCACACTGAGCGGGATTTTTATTGGAATGCGTTTTAACGTTGGTTCTATTTCAGCGTGGTATTTCGTTCAATGAACTTCACTGGCACCATCAACTTAACCAAGCTCGTGTCTTGTTCTTGAATCTGACTAACCACAATTTTCACAGACTCACGTGCAAGGCGTCTGAAATCTTGCTTGAAGGTCGTGAGTTGATAGTTCAACCACTGAGTCTGCGGGATATCATCAAAACCGACCACTTGCAGATCTTCTGGAATATGCAGGTTGAACTCTAAGCGCGCCACATCCATCACTGCCATTGCTAGGTTATCTGTCGCACAGAAAATCGCTTGCGGGTGTGTTGGTTCTGAAAATAGGGCGCGAATAGTATCCAGTGAATCAAGGTAGTCATAATCAGCTTCAATAACACGAGCTTGTTTGCCCGTTAGGTCTTCGAATTCTGAGCAAAAGCCTGCCTCGCGTTCGCCGTTGGTGTAGGTCGGTACGTTACCGGTCAGGTAAACCGCTGATTTCGTTCCCACGCTATGAAAATGTTGAGCGGCAACTTGGCCTGCGGCGTAGTTGTCGCTCACCACATGGCTACTCTTAGTCCCTTCAACAACACGTGCGAACTGGACGATAGGGATGTCGAACTCTTCACATTCTTCATAAAGCGACTTATTGAATGTCGCAGAAGCCGCAATCACGCCATCAACTCGGTACTGGAAGATATTAGGAATAGAGTGGTTGTCGTTTCCATCAACTTGCCAAGGAATCAATACCGCAGAGTAACCCTGTTTTTGTAGCTCAGTGGAGATAAGCTGTAGGGTTTTCATATGGATAGGGTAGTCAGCGTCAGGAAAAACTAGGCCAATCAATTTGGATTCATTTGTCGTCAGACTGCGGGCAAAGGCATTCGGACGATAATTCAACGATTTTGCTGCATCGAACACTTTCTGCTTGGTCTTTTCAGACACCGAACTGCCCGGTACAAATACGCGAGATACCGTTGATTGAGAAACGCCAGCCAGCTTAGCGACATCTTTAGAGGTGACGGTTGGCTTTGACGCCGTGGAGTGTTTTGGAGAGCTCATAGACCATACTTTTGAACCAAATTAACTGCGCACAGGATACCATAATTAGGTACGTACTCATAAAGCAATAACAAGGAATGATATGAAAAATAAGGAATAATGACTATTTTGAATTTGATGTTGGGTATAACCCATTCTCAGTGTTGGTAAAAAAGTATGATTACAGAGACAGTGACTAAAAAGCTCTGCGTGAGAGCAGAGCTTTAGATTACAAGTTTACCCACAAATGGAGTGACATACCGCTAAGTCATTAGACTGTTAAGCCAAAAGCCAAAAGCCAAAAGCCAAAAGCCGCTAAGCCATAAGTCACTAGCCATTAGAAGTAGTAACGGATACCAGCTGCGAATTGGTCATCGCTATTCTCGTAATGGTTACCAACAGACTTGTCGTTGCCATTATCAAATTGGTATTCCGTCCAAACTAAGAACTTGTTCTTCTTAAAGTGGTACTCAAGGCCCGGGATAATTAGCTGACGCTCGTAGCCATTTGCGTTGTCGTCTGTGTCCGTTAAGTAGTTAACGTTAAAGGTTGGACGTAGACCATTTTCAAAGTGGTAGTAGGTGAAGAATTCAGCACCACGGTGGTCGTAGAATTCTGCTTTGCTGGTGGTTTCCCAGTTAGAACCTTGGCTGTAGGTGAAGCCAACAAACAGACCATTATTGGTGTAGTTCAAACCTAATAAACCGATGCGTTGTGTGTCGCCATCTTTGATGTTTTGAACTGTGCTATCCACATCATCAAACTCATTCTGATGGTACGCTAAGCCAATCGTTAGGCCATCCATAACGGTGTACAGCGTTGAAGCACCGATACCGTTTTTCAGCGTAACAGTATCTGAATTCGTTTGGTTGAATCTTGTTGATACAGCGACATCTTCACGAGTTGTTTGGTAAGTGAAGCCGTATTTCCAGTTGTCGTTAATGTTGTTGCGGTAAGTTATCGAGTTTTCAGCACGGCCTGTGCCTGATGAAATACCCCAGTCAGATAGGTTGTAGTAACCAGAACCACGTGAACCAAACACACGACCCATATCGGTAAACCAAGCCACATCGTAGAAGGTAGACCACTGCTTAGTACCTGCTGCGATCTTGCCGTATTTCTCGTGCTCGACGCCTGCGTATAGAAGTCGGTCGTAAATGTTATCGCCGTTAGCGCCCGAGTTATAACCCCATTCGGCATGGCCAAAGCCAGTCCAATCGTTGTCTAGTCCCATTTGACCTTTAAGGCCGAAACGAGAACTACCACTGTTCCATTCGCCATTATGATCGCCGCCCTTATCTTGGTAACGAACGTCGAAACGACCGTCTAAAGTAAGGCTATCGCCCGCGTCATTGGTAAAAGTGTGTGCAGCAAAAGCTGAACCTGATGTAAGTGCCGTCAGGATCACTGCAGAAAGTATCGACTTGTTCATTGTTGTTCTCTTTATTCAGGTCGCAGAAAGCCACCGTGCTTTCAAGCCCGTTATTAGTATTGGTTTGGCAGGATGTACCCCATCCATGAGGCACTATTTGATTCAATTATTGGTGGAGCAATTATTGACTGGTGAAGCAATTGATTGATGGAACATTGATTAGTTGGTGAAGCACTTGCTAGGCGCGAGAAGGAACGCCTAGCAAGTCATAGCAACCCAAATTAGATGTCGACTTAGGTTGCTACTGTTTGGTTTCTATCTTTTGGCTATTATCGCTAGGATTAAAGCGTTTCGATTACAGCGTTGGGTTCATGATGGTTGAAGTGCGCTCGAACACGTCTAGACCTTGTTGTTGTAGCCAGTAGGGAAGGTCGATAAGCACCCAGTTCTCAGACAGTTTGTCGCCGTCACGGTAGTAAACGTCAACCACTTGCATGTTTGCGCGTACTTCACCACCAGTCATACCAAGGAAGCCACCTGTTGGTGTGTTTGATAGGTTTGGCCAACCGAAGAAACAAGAGAAGTTACCTTCAGCGAAACGACAAACGTGACCGTTGAACTTCTTATCTTTCAGGTTGTTACGGAAAGGAAGTTGATGCTGTTGTTGGTAGCGAGGAATCGTGTAAGACGCGCCGATACCACATGGGCCGTACCAAATCATGTCTTTTGACCAGCTCTTCGCTAGTACTTCTGGTGGACAACCCATTGCGCCGCTGTCGTTTAGTGCAGAAAGGTCATCAACCATCTTGTTTACAAGAGCAAGAGTCGCAACGCCTTCTTCTGGAGCTGCATCTTCGAATAGCAGACCATCGTGATTACGTGGGCCAGGGTAAACGAAGTGCTTACCTGTTGATGGTGGAAGTGGGTAACAACCCGCTTGGTCCATCATGCCTAGAAGATCTAGGAACAGGCCTGTCTTTGTGATCTTGCCGTCAACAACACAGTTAAACTCTGCGTAGCGAACGTTCATGATTTTGCCAGTAGGGCGCATGCCTAGGTATTCAGCGTCGAATAGACCCATGAAGTGACCCATGCTCATTACCCAAATCTCCTCTGGGTTAACTTCGTTGTTACCGCCGATGAAGATATCTTGACGACGCTGCATGCGTGTCATTGATTTCATCATTGGAGCCCAGAATACGTCAGCCGCAGCTTGAGCGCCTTCTTGTTCGCGGAATGGGTAAACACCGCGCCATAAGTAATCTTCAGACGTGTGTGCTTTTAAAACTTCAGCAACGTTTTCGTGAGTAGCGTTTTCCATTGCGTCAAAGTAGTCACGAACAATGCGTTTAGCTTCTTGATATTTAGACATAATTAATTCTCGTTTTGTTGTCGAGTCAACATTCGGAACAGGACTCGATTTGGATTTTGTTACCGGCTGATTTATCAGCCGGATTGATGTTTATTTCGTGTCTTTAGAGGTTTCGACTAAAGGGGATTAAGCTTTTGCTGGTTCCGCTTTCTTGCTCTTGTCGAAAATGCCGCCTTTCAATGTTTCTGGTAGAGATAGCCACAGTAGACCAGCCAGAATCCATACGATTGGCGAGCCCCACATTGCTGTCGCAAGGTCGCTGCGCTCTTGGATGAATACCAACACCATTGGTGCCCACATGCCGATGATACGACCACCGTGGAACAGAGCTGCACCGAAGCTACGTAGGTGAGCTGGGAACAACTCAGAGAAGTAGCCACCCCATACCGCAGAAGCAGACAGACCGAAGTTGTAGATAAGGCCTAGGATAGCCAGCATGTTTAGGCTGCCGATCATCACGTCGCTTGGCGCAACGAAGAATACTGACGCCATGACACCCGCAAGAATGAAACCAAACGCGTTCACTTTACGGCCGTATTTGTCGGCGATTGCACCCCATACCCAAGCACCGAATAGAGAACCGAATGCTGAGATAGAGAAGATGATGCCGATAGTTGAACCGTCAAATTGGCGAACTTCTTTCAGGTACGTTGTCACGAAGCCTGAGAAGAATTGGTAGCCATAGAAGTTAAGGCCAGCCAGTAGTAGACAAGTGATGGTTAGCTTGCGGTAAGGCGCGCTTAGCATTTCACCCCAAGAACCTTTCTTCGCTGGTTTATTCGATGCTTCAGCCGCGGCTTGATCTTCTTCACCGTAAGCGATCACTTTCTTGTCGCTAGGCAGGATGAAGATCATCAGTGCAGCTGCAACTAGAGGAGGAATACCACCCACCCACATTAGGCTCTGCCAAGGTGCATCGATGCTAGAAATGAACGCCGCGTATGCACCCATTGCCATTAGGGCAACCGAGAACATCGAAGAAGCGAATGCCGTTAACTTACCGCGAACGCTTGGTGTGAACAGGCCGATCATCAGGCTTACTGCTACGGTGAAGTAGCCACCTAAAGAAATACCGATGATGAAACGCATTGCTGCCCACATCGCGTAGTCAGTAAACATCATGTTGATGATGGTTGCGCCACCGTTCAGTGCAGTGATGACAATAAGAGTCGATTTCTTACCAAAGTTTGATGCCACCCATGCACAGCTCAGAGCACCAATAAGTGCACCAACCGACTGCCATGTATAGAACTGAGCGGTATCCGCCAAGTTAATACCATCATACGCATCAACGATGTATGGGCGTACGTAGTCAATAATTACAAAGTTATAACAATAGAAAAAGTAGCCAACTAGAATTGCAAGATAAGCAGCTACCCTTTGAATCATAGGAACTTCGCTCATGTGTTTTTTAGTAGTCATGACCGATAAACCTTTATTTTTTATAGGGTGTTTTTAGTTTCGATTATTGTGTGGCGGTTATTGAATATCACCACACCATCTTCATTTCGGGAGAGATAATAGAATTTTTGTGGTTATTAGATCCGTGATCAAAGTCAATTTTAAAATGAGTGCGTACCCATTTCGTGTATTTTAGTGATCTTGATCTCATTAGATCGTCATTTTGCGACTTTTTGGGCATTTAGAGTGTTTAATCATCTATCTTAGTGACAATACTCACACTTATTGTGGGTTTTTGAGGGAAAATATCCATTTTTGAGTACTATTGGCGGCGAATGAATTGCGAAATATAATAAACGGAATCTAAAAATGGTTACGTACTCAAGTTTTGTGGTTATTGCTTTGTATGTACTAACTACTCTATTTATCAGTTACTTAGTGAATAAGCGTTATAGCGTTGGTGGCGATTTCTCAACGGGCGGAAAGCAATTTGGTTGGTTTACGGCAGGTGTGTCGATTCTTGCAACCTACATCAGTGCGATGACGTTCGTGGGTATGCCGGGTTGGGTTTATAGCTCAGGCATGGAAGCGATGAGCGTCCATTTGAATTACCCAATAGTGATCTTTTTTGCTGTGGTTTTCTTTGTCCCGGTGTTTTACAAACTCGGCCTGACTTCGATTTATGAATACCTAGAGCACCGCTTTGGCGTTGTTGCTCGCACGATCAACTCTATCGTGTTTATTGTGGTTCAGTGTATTTCGGCTGGGGTAATTTTGTATGCAGTTGCACTGATCTTGGTGCAAGTGTTGCCGGTGAGTATCTCCGAGGCGATCATCTACATCAGTTTGTTTACCGCTTTGTATACTTATGCGGGGGGTATCTCAACCGTCATATGGACAGACATGTTGCAGTCGGCGGTGCTGATCATAGGCAGCATTGCGATCTTTGTTTTATTGCTGATGAAGATTGATGCAGGTGAGGTGTTGTCTCCTGAACATCTGAATATCATCAACCTCGATTTCGACTTGGGTGTTGATACCACATTGTGGGCAGGTGTAGTGGCTGTGAGCTTCTTACATCTAAGTGTCTATGGCACTAACCAACTGATTATTCAAAGAACATTGGCGACTAAGAACGTTAAAACTGCACAAAAATCGATGTTGCTTTGTGGTTACGGCGCGTTCTTTATTTACCTGTTTTTCTCTGTAATGGGCGTTCTTCTGAGTGTCTTTTATCAAGACCAAAGCTTTGAAAACAGCAACGAAGTGATTCTCGATTTTGTGTTTAACCATACCAACCCAATCATTGTTGGTTTGGTGATTTCCGCACTCTCAGCAGCAGCGATGTCGACCTTGGATTCGACTTATAACTCAATGGCGACAGTCGCAACATTCGATTTCTACAAGCGCTTTTTCCGTAAGAAAGCCTCTGATGCACATTATGAATCGGTGGCAAGAAAAATGAGCCTTGTTGCTGCAGCGTCGGTTGTTGTTCCTGCATTACTGGCGGTTTCTAATGAATCAGTGCTTAAAACTATTGCTAGCCTGACCTCCATTTTTGTTGGTATTCGCCTTGGCTCTTTTATCCTGGGTTTGTTCTTTAAAAAGGCAAATGAGAAAGGGGTGATTGCAGGCAGTATTGGCAGTGTGGCCGTCGTATTCATCGCTAAATACAGCGGCATAGCTTGGCCTTGGTTTGCCTTGATTGGCACTGTGGTTTTCTTGGTGTTAGGCGTTGTTGTAAGCCGTTTCTGGGGAGAGGTGACCGAGCAACAAAGCGAATTTATTGCCAAGCAGAAGCATTTGTTCGCTAAGCCTACCGCGAGTCATTACGGCTTGTTGGTATTTGCTGTTGTGACGATTGCTGCTTGTACTGTTATCCCTGATTGGCTTTATGCCGCTCTTTCTTAATTGACCGATTTTTTACTGGTATATCTATGTTATCGATCTTTGATATCTACAAAATTGGTGTGGGACCATCGAGCTCTCACACCAACGGCCCAATGATTGCGGGTTTTCATTTCACACAATTAATCGCTGATAGAATCGCAGATGTGACGCGTGTTCAGGTGGATTTATACGGTTCTTTGTCATTGACTGGAATAGGGCATCACACTGACAGAGCAACCATCTTGGGTTTGCTTGGAAATAAGCCAGACACGATTAAGATCACCAGCGCTAATGAAGCGATGCGTCTTGCTATCAACAGTGGTGAAATGCAGCTGAGTGGCCATCACACCATTGGCTTCAATTATCAAACCGACATGCTATTCCACGAAGACAATCTGCCTTTGCATGAAAACGGCATGATGATTACAGCGTTTGACCAAAGCGGAAGCATAATTGTTGATGAAACTTACTATTCGATTGGCGGCGGTTTTATCGCAACCGCGGATGAACTGCAGAATGGCACTCAAACTCAATCGGTCGAAGTCACCTTCCCATTCAAAAATGCCGATGAAATGCTGCAACAAGCCGATAATAGCGGGATGAGCCTCGGTGGCATGATTCTAAAAAATGAAGCGGAGTTCGAAGGTTCTGACATTATTTCAGAAAAAGCCGATCAAATTTGGCGAGTAATGACTCGCTGCATGGAACGCGGATTTGAAACCGAAGGCATTCTTGATGGTGGTTTGAACGTGACTCGTCGTGCGCCAAACTTGTTGAAGAAGCTTGAAGCGAATGCGGCCGTTGAAAACGACCCAATGGAAATCATGGATTGGATTAACTTGTTTGCCTTTGCCGTGAGTGAGGAAAATGCGGCTGGTGGCCAAGTGGTGACATCACCAACTAATGGTGCCGCGGGTGTCATCCCTGCCGTATTGATGTATTACCATCGCTTCATTAAAGAGTTGGATACTAAGCAGTTAAAAGACTTCTTAGCCGTATCGGGCGCGATTGGTATTTTGTACAAAACCAACGCTTCTATTTCTGGTGCGGAAGTAGGGTGCCAAGGTGAAGTGGGCGTATCGTCTTCTATGGCGGCAGCGGGTTTAACGGCACTACGCGGCGGCAGCAACGAGCAGATTTGTATTGCAGCAGAGATTGCGATGGAGCATTCACTCGGTATGACGTGTGATCCGATTGGTGGCTTGGTACAAGTGCCATGTATTGAACGAAATGCGATGGGTTCCATGAAGGCGATTAATGCTTCACGAATGGCACTCAAACGTAACAGCAAAAGCCTGATTTCATTGGATAAGGTTATCGCTACTATGTATCAGACGGGTAAAGACATGAATAAGAAGTATCGTGAAACGTCTCTAGGTGGTTTGGCGCTGATTCATTTAGCTCACCCTTGTGAATAGCAAGCGTAAATAAACGATATCTGTTTCAAAATAACAAAGCCCAGCCCCTAAGTTTTAGAAATCTAGGGAGCTGGGCTTTTATTTTGCTTAAAGTAAAGGGCTGTCAGGAGAAGTGAACTAGTCTCCAAGAGGCAACTTATAGCTGTTTTTCAACTCTTTAACCGAGATATTCGACTGAATCGCACTTACACCTTTTACTCGTCTGATCGAGCTAATACGCTCAAAGTACTCTTCTAAATCTTTCGCTAGCACTTGAATCATATAGTCGGCGCCGCCTGCAATGCAGTGACACATAGGAATCCAATCGGTTACTTCGACAAACTCTTCAAACGGTTCTGTGTTTTCTACTTCATGGTTACCTAAGGTCACAAGAGTAAAACCAGCCACATGAAAACCAAGCTTTTTGCGGTTTAGCTTCGCGGCGTAACCATCGATATAACCCGTCTCTTCCATGCGTTTCCAACGGCGCCAACATGGGGTTTCGCTGAGGTTCACTTTCTCTGCGAGCTTGCTGTTGCTCATGCGTCCGTCTTGTTGGATATGTTCTAAGATGGCGATATCTGTGTCATCTAACACTTCTTTGGTGGATTCTTTCTGTTTCATGGTGTTTTTAGGAAAGTCTTGCTCAAATTTGCATTAATATTAGCCTATATAGCAATTTAATTCCTAGTCGAATCTGTAAACTCTCTCCGTATAAATACTTTACTTATTAGGAGTGAGAGGAAATGAGCTCTCAATTAATGCTGGCGTTCTTGCTATTTTCCACATCAATTGCAATTACACCTGGGGCAGGCAATATCGCATTACTTGGGATTTCAAGTCGTTATGGATTTGCTGCGACTTTACCTTTTATCTCTGGGAACGCTGTTGGCATCATCATCGTACTGGCGGGTTCCAGTGTCGGTTTGGTGAGCCTATTTACCCTTTACCCAGAGTTATACAACATTTTGAAATACGCGGGTGCGGCTTACTTGCTGTTTATGGCGTGGTCGATTGCTAACATGCAAATCGAAGAAAGCACCACAGATAAACGTTCAGGTTTTATGTCAGGTGTGTTGGTGCAGGTGTTAAACCCTAAAGGTTGGATAGCTTCATTAACCGTGTTTTCGCAATTCATTACTCCGAATGCAGATTACTTGATTCAAGTAGTGACCATTATCGCGGGTATGGTGATTACCGGTGTGCCGTGCATGTTGGTGTGGGCGTATTGCGGCACCATGCTGAAAAAATTACTGCAATCACCAAAACAGATGATGTTTGTGAACCGTTGCTTGGGTGGAAGCTTAGCGATGGTGGTTGCCTTTATGCTTTATCAACCGGCATAAATCACAAGGAAAAAAACCACTCCTAAATCCATAGGAGTGGTGTCTAAATGTCGACTAAGTCGTTAACAGTAAAGAATTAAGTTAACAAATATTTAAGGAACTTGAGTTAAAAGCTTTTATGCCTAGAAGCTTTTAAGTTTTAAGTTTTAAGTTTTAAGTTTTAAGTTTTAAGTTTTAAGTTTTAGGTTTAAAGATTAAGCCGTTTCAGCCTCTTTAACCGGAGCTGAGTTACGGATTAGGTGGTCAAATGCACCTAAGCTTGCTTTTGCACCTTCACCCATCGCAATGATGATCTGTTTGTAAGGTACGGTTGTTACATCACCCGCCGCAAACACACCTTTCATCGATGTTGCGCCATGAGCGTTAATTTCAATTTCACCGCGTGGTGAAAGCTCTACCTTCGAACCCTTCAACCATTCGCTGTTTGGCATCAGGCCGATTTGAACAAAGATACCTGCTAGTTCAATCTGTTTAAGTTCATCGGTGTTGCGGTCTTTGTATTCCAAACCGGTTACACGGTTGCCATCACCAATCACCTGCGTTGTTTGTGCCATCTTGATGATTTCGATGTTTGGTGTTGCGTTTGCTTTGTCGATAAGCACTTGGTCGGCACGCAGTGTGTCTGCAAATTCAAGTACGGTTACGTGTTCAACAAGACCTGCTAAATCAATCGCCGCTTCGATACCGGAGTTACCGCCACCAATAACCGCTGTTTTCTTACCTTTGAATAAAGGGCCGTCACAGTGTGGGCAGTAAGCGACGCCTTTGTTGCGGTAGTCTTGCTCACCCGGAACGTTCATTTCACGCCAGCGAGCACCAGTACTTGTGATGACCGTGCGAGATCGTAATGTTGCGCCGCTCTCTAGCTCAACGTGGATGTAACCGTCTTCTGTATCTTCAGCCGCAATGATGTTAGCCGCGCGCTGCTCAGTCATTACTTCAACACCGTACTCTTTTACGTGCTCTTCAAGGCTTGCCACTAATTTAGGACCTGTTGTCGCTTTCACGGAGATAAAGTTCTCAATCGCCATCGTGTCCATCACTTGGCCACCGAATCGGTCTGCAACCACACCGGTACGAATGCCTTTACGTGCTGCGTAGATAGCCGCTGAAGATCCCGCAGGGCCACCACCGACAACCAATACATCAAACGGTGCTTGTTCGTTTAGGTTGGCCGCTTTCTTTTCTGCTGCGCCTGAATCGACTTTGTTTAGGATCTCAGCCAGAGACATACGGCCTTGACCAAATAGCTCACCGTTAATAAACACGCTTGGAACTGCCATGATGTCGCGAGACTTCACTTCGTCTTGGAATGCTGCGCCGTCGATCATGGTTGTCTTAACTAGAGGGTTAATCGCTGACATCATGTTGAACGCCTGAACCACTTCTGGACAGTTTTGGCACGATAGTGAGATAAAAATCTCTACATTAAGTTCTTGATTAAGCTTTTTAATTTGTTCGATTACGTCCGCTTCAAGCTTGATAGGGTGACCACCGCTATGAAGCAGTGCTAGAACCAGTGACGTAAATTCGTGACCCATTGGCAAACCGGCAAAACCGATCGCTGTGCCTTTCTCTTGGTTCACTACCTGCATGATTGGGCTGCGCGTGCTTGCGCTATCATCACGAGTTACTTCAATTTTGTCGGTTAAAGACGCGATGTCATTCGCCAGATCTTGAAGTTTGTTTGCGGTGTCGCTGCTATCAAGGCTCAGCACTAACTGAACATTGGTTTTTAGGTTTTCTAGGTATGCTTTTAGCTGCTGCTTCATTGCTTGATCTAACATAATCGTGCCTGCTCTTAAATTCGGTGTCTTGGTATTGACCAATACCTTCTTGCTGAAAAAGGGAAATAAAAAGGGGGCGCAAGTCGGCAAATATTGTGGTGTTGATGTTTTGAAAGGGTGGCGCGCGACTGCCCTTTAGGAGGGGGGCCGAAGCGCGCCTGTAGAACCGTTTAACTGTTCTGTTTTACTCGTTATTTCTTGGCTATTCTTGTTTAGCTAGGCTTAGATTAAATCTTGCCTACTAGGTCTAGAGATGGCGCTAGAGTCTCTTCGCCTTCTTTCCATTTAGCTGGGCAAACTTCACCTGGGTGAGCGGCTACGTATTGTGCTGCTTTAACCTTGCGTAGTAGGTCTTCAGCGTCACGGCCGATGCCTTCAGCTGTGATTTCCATTGCTTGGATAACGCCTTCAGGGTCGATTAGGAACGTTGCACGGTCTGCAAGGCCTTGACCTTCACGCATAACGTTGAAGTTGTTTGTGATGTTGCCTGTTTGGTCGCCGACCATGAAGTATTCGATAGTGCCGATTTTGTCAGAAGTATCGTGCCATGCTTTGTGAGAGAAGTGCGTGTCAGTTGATACTGAGAAAACTTCTACGCCGCGAGATTGAAGCTCTGCGTATTTGTCTTGTAGGTCAACTAGCTCAGTTGGACATACAAACGTGAAGTCTGCTGGGTAGAAGAAGAATACAGCCCACTTGCCTTTAACGTCTTGCTCAGTGATTTCTACGAATTCGCCGTTTTTGAATGCTGTTGCGTTGAATGGTTTGATTTCTGTGTTGATCATGATTCGACTCTCTTTCTAATTTGTAGTGTTTAACGCTATCCCGCGTCGATGGAGCTATATTGCATTCGCACCGGAAATTAGTGAAATCGGACATTTCTATAGATTCAATAGGCAAATCCTATCTTCGTAAGAAGAGAACTATCGACAAAAGCTATCGATAAAAGTTATCAAACTAGGGCTACGTTTTATTTGGGTAGCTATGCTCTTTAGGTTGTGCTCTATTTCGGCTTATCTCTATCCACGTAAGTATCTATGTATCTAAGTAGTAGGTAAGTATCTAAGTAGTAGGTAAGTATCTAAGTAGGCAAGTAGGCAAGGGCAGGCGTGGCTTCTTTAAGCGAGCTGGGATTTGATGCTAAATCTGTAAATAACAAAAAATTATCATTAATATAATTAATGATAATTTCAGTTAATCGTTACATCTCCATATACTCTCTCCATCGAAACGAAACATCGAAGCCAGTCTTCGAAACGCACAGAATTAAAAACGAATTTGGAGTAAGTTATGAAAATGAATCACGTAGGCATCATGGTGGGTGACATGGATCAAGCAGTCGAGTTTTACACGAAAGCGCTGGGTCTAAGAATCGTAATGAACAACACTAAAGTGATGGAAGAGCGCGAATCAGCAATCGGCCGTATGTGTATCGCTGTGTTCGGTGAAGGCTTTAAAGGCTTCAACATTGCACACCTAGTAACTTCTGATGGTATTGGTGTTGAGCTGTTCGAAATGAAAGATCGCCAAGAGCGTCACGAAGTTGATTTCTCTCGCCTAGGTATCTTCCACTTCTGTCTACAACTTCCAAAAGAGCAGTTTCATTCAGCAATCAAGCGTGTAGAAGAATTTGGCGGTAAGGTTCGTATGGACATCATGCGTTACCACCCAGAAGACGAACTAAAACAAGCACAAATGGTTTACCTAGAAGACCCGTTTGGCAACCTATTCGAATTCTACTCGCACACCTATGAAGATACATATGCGACTGATTACGAGTAATAGAGTTATCTACCAGCCATAAGGTAGAAAAACCGAAACACCCCCTAAAGAGGATTGGTAGAGATACCAATCCTTTTTTGCGTTTCTTTGATGAGAGAAGGGGCACTTAATATTAGACTCGGGCATAAATCAACCTATCTTCGGGTGTTCTTTGAACCGCAGTTTGTTTGTGTTGAATGACTAATAAAGAAAAAGATTTAAGGTGTTGTTAAAGTTGACGTTTTGAAGATAAAACCTTTCATGAATATGACGGAATAAAGCGTTGTTCATGAAAATATTGCGCCATCATACCGAATGGTAGCCTTGGCTGAGCAGTGACTATACTCAGCACTATATTGCTAACCTACAACAACGAAAATAGAGAAACATGCACAGATTAGCGCCCCAAAACCACATGCAAAAACTACATATCATCGTTACCGCTCTTATTCTTATGATATTAGCTGGATGCACCTCAACGTCGGCTGTCGGCAGTTCTAAAATAAAGGACTATGCCAAGTCACATGCTCTTGTGGGTAGAGCTTCTTGGTATGGCGATAAATTCCATGGAAAACTCACAGCAAGTGGTGAGACATACAACATGAATGCCTACACAGCGGCTCATAAAACCTTGCCCTTTGGGACGATCGTGAGAGTGACTAACACTGCCAATAATAAGTCTGTCGAAGTTAAAATTAACGATCGAGGCCCTTACGTAAAAGGCCGAGTTATCGACCTTTCTCACAAGGCATTTGCACAAATAGGTAACGTTAAGCAAGGCACCGTACCTGTCAAAATTGAGATTGTTGATGACAGTAATACCTTTAGGTATAAGCACTAAAACCCCGCTTGTATGTGGAACTAAAAGGATTGGTAGAGATACCAATCCTTTTTTTGTGTGGGCATTACTGGGGGATACTAAAGTGGGTTTGGACAAATCCGTGTAAGCTCAAACAACAAGTCCCGTCCTAACCTCTCCTTAATCAGCATCTGCTATCAGTAATACTTGAGGTTGATTCACCCATATCCAATACGCCCAGTATTTACTCCTGTTCGGTTCTCAACCAAAACTCAGAAAGATCTTCAAACAAGTCGTCGTTGTCTAAGATACTTAAATGATTTTCGTCGTACCCGAAAATTTGGTCGGCGTTTAATTGAGCTGGACGCGAAAGCTGGCTTGATAGGTCAATTACGCCATCATTACTGTTGGTATTAAATAACTCCCCTGAATTGTATCCAAACGCTAAAAAGTGCGGGGTATGGTTTTTAGTTTTACTACCAAATAACTCGGCGATAAATTTTCCGTCTGGATTTAAATCTACCCAGGCTGGCATCACGATAGGGGAGTATTCAACTCCTTGCTTGGCAGATGCCACACCCCCAAACGGGGAAGATATGGTGGTGATGCTACTGACAAAATTGCACAACTGCCCGATTTGGCACTGACGAACACTGTTTGTCACGATAAGCCCACCCATGCTGTGTGCCACCACGTGTAATTGTTGGATCTTGTATTCCGTCACTATGGTATGCAGCAGGTTATTTAAGCCTTTCGAACTTAAAACCAGAGATAAGCCAGAAGGGTAGTTGAATACCCATATTTGGTATTTAGATTGATCGATTTTTTCGATTAATGGAGCAAAATCTAAAGCGGTTGCGTTGATACCATGTACAAATAGGATAGGGATTTTAGTTGGGTCGTATTCCGACAAAAAGTAGAGTCCAGCATTCCCTTCAAAAAAGAATGTTACTGGCTGCCACATGCCAAGCTTAGCGTTTTCTCGCTTAAAGGGCGGATCCGTTAAACTCACAACAGTGCCTATATCGACAAGATCCAATTCCACTTTCAGTAAAGAGGACAGTGAGTGATTAACAAAGGCTCTGGGCGCTTTGTTTTCGTCAATGGCGAGTGAAATTCTTACTGTAGAATTGTCTTGGTGATCATGCAGATTAACGACACTGAATGGTTCGTCAGCTTGTAGGGTTAAATCTTGGTTTTTATCATCAAAGACAAGTAGGTAGTGTATTTTTCTAGATAGCTGCAATTGAATACTGTCGCTATCTATTATGCCGTCGTAGCCATCAACTTCGCTTTTATTGATATCTTTTATCTGTTGAATAACGACGGCTGAGCCCGACGCTGGTTCGGTCAAAATGATTTGGTACTGGTCGGTATAGGCATCAATTGCGTCTATCTCATTAGATAGATTTCTAAAATTACTGCACCCTGATAGCACTGAACTGAGTAACAATGCTGAACTGAAAAATATTGCAGTAAGTAATCGCCTCATTCCAATTTCATCCCCATATCAACAAGCTTCGTCATTCAATCAATAATTTTTATACATAAACAAACAGCATGAGTTTAATACTAGCAAGAAAACAGAGAGTTAGGTCATACGTTGTTCTTGAGCATGTATTGTCTTGGTCCGAGTTTACTTAGTTCACGCTGCTCGACCGCGGTATGGCTGATGTCGATTGTCTTTTCGATACTGATTGTCTTTCCGACCCTGATTGTTGGTATATGATTTTTACGATTCTCAATCGCTTTGATTCATGAAAATTATCGACATTAAGAAAAAAATTGAACTTTATTATTTTAGTTAAGTCGTATTGCTACGTTTACCATAACAAGACATCTGCAGTTTAGATATGATCTCAAGTCGAAACACACATCAGCTAACTCGTAGCGCACTATTATTAGTGGGTTGGGTTATCTGTTTCTGTCTCGCCAGTAATATGAGTTTTATCCAAGGCTGCAAAGTAAATTATGACAACAGTGATTCTGCTATTTCTACTGCCGTGCAGGCAAACAAGATTAGCGATAGTGGCGTTTTTATTGATGGGGCATCTCAATCCCAAGACGGCCAATCCGTCCAAAAATGTGAGTTATCAGAACACCTGATAAACTTTGATCACCACCAAGTCAATGATCAAGCTATATTCACGTACTTCATACTCGTTGTCGTCGTATTGTGGTTGCTAAGTACTGTCCCGTATTTCCCTCCCTTCACTGAGCCAATCCTCCACAAAGGTAGGCGCATCCATCTCAAGATCTGTGTCTTTAAAGAATGAAAATAAGAGCGTTTAACTAACACTCATATTATTCATTTTTTAAGGAAAAATTAGACATGCCTAAAAGCAAAATGTCATTGCGCTTTGTTGTGCTTTGGCTATTCGTTGCGTTGTGTTCAACATTCACTGTGAACGCAAGTGCGAGCGAATCGATGACTCCTCTTACAACGGGTTGGATGCAAGACAAGTTACATCCGTATGTAGAAACGCGTTTTGTCATGACAGGACAAATTAATAAAGAAGATAAAACCGCGGTGGGTTATCTGGAAGTGAACCTTTCTGATGAATGGAAAACTTACTGGAGAAGTCCTGGCGAAGGAGGCATTGCGCCCAAAATTAAATGGGCTGACTCTAAGAACGTTTCGCAACTGCAATGGTTTTGGAAGTTTCCTCAACGCTTCAACTTGCTCGGCATAGATACGCTAGGCTACAAGCACAACATCATCTTTCCGATGAATCTTCATATTGATGATATGAACAAACCTGTTGAGCTCCATGCAGTGCTGACGATGTCTTCATGCACCACCATATGTATTCTCACGGATTTTGACATCAACTTGGTGTTTAACCCAAGTGAGATGACCGTGAATAACGACGCGATGCTTGTCTACGCAAAAGCAATGAGCGAAGTGCCGAAAGACTCACCGCTTGTAGAGGGTACATCTACGATTTGGGATGCTCACAAGTCGCAACTTCAAGTTATTGCTACACATAAAATTGGTTGGACTGCACCCGATATAATCGTGGATGGTGATTCAGATGAAATGCAAGATGCTGAATTTGGTATTCCTCACATTGAAATTGAAGGTAACCAAGCCATTGCGACTTATGACGTAAGCAGCTGGATGGGAACACCCGATCTCAACAACCAACACATTCGTGTCAGCATCAAAGACAAAGACTTCATTACAGAATACCCAGCCACTGTTACCAACGGCATAGTGGGTAATAGCTCTATGATAAGTATGGTGTTTTTGGCGCTATTAGGTGGGTTGATTCTCAATATTATGCCCTGTGTATTCCCTGTACTTGGAATGAAACTGAGTGGGGTTATTTCTGCTCAAGGCATGGCAAGAAAACAGGTTAGGTTCCAATTCCTTGCATCTGCGAGTGGCATCCTCGCATCCTTCTGGTTAATCGCCACTTTCTTGGCTGTGTTAAAAATATCAGGCAGCGTTATCGGTTGGGGAATTCAGTTCCAAAACGGTTGGTTTATCGGTGGGATGTTTATCGTCACAGCCCTTTTCAGCGCCAACATGTTAGGGCTTTTCGAGATCCGTCTTTCATCGAATACCAATACGTGGATGGCAACCAAGGGAGACAGTAGTTACGTCGGACACTTTACACAAGGCATGTTCGCAACGCTATTGGCTACGCCATGTTCTGCTCCATTTCTTGGGACAGCCGTTGCATTTGCTCTTGCCACGACTATCCCGACGATGTTTGGTATTTTCACCGCACTTGCCGTTGGTATGGCACTTCCATGGATCATCGTTGCTGCATTCCCATCGATAGCTTTGGCGCTGCCTAAACCAGGAGCATGGATGAACCGTGTTAAATACCTGTTCGGCGGAATGATGCTAATCACTAGCGTCTGGCTCTTTAGCTTGCTTCGACCTCATGTCCCTCAATTGTGGCTATACGCAATACTGGCGGTCAGTGTTTGCCTATTGCTTGTCAGGTTGGTTCAAGTGCATGGAATCAAGACTGCGGGTGCTGTTGCCTTGCTGCTGTTGAGTGTTATCTCTGCCTCGTTATTTGTCGAGAAGGCAACATCCAAAATTCTGCCACCAGAACCTGAGTGGGAAGCTTTGTCGACCGTAGCCATTGATGATCATGTTGCTAACGACAAAGTAGTTTTCGTTGATGTTACCGCTGATTGGTGCGTGACTTGTAAAGCAAACAAGATCGGGGTTCTCTTACAAGATCCTGTTTACAGCGTATTGACTGAAGGTGATGTAGTGCCGATGGAGGGCGATTGGACAGTCCCAAGTGATAGTGTCACGTCATACCTACAAGATCACAACCGTTTCGGTGTTCCGTTCAACATGGTTTATGGCCCTAACGCTCCGGAAGGTATTGAGCTTCCTGTCATCTTAACCAGTGATGCGGTGATGGAAGCCATTGAGAAAGCAAAAGGTGGTGACGAATGATGAGAAAAAAAGCTAAGGCAAAACCTCAGTCCAAAAAGCAGAAGTTGAGATCGGCATTACTGTATACCTTGTTCGCATTGGTCGTGGTCTTTGGTGTTGATTATTGGCGTACAAAAGACGTTCCAATGCAGAACGTTCCGCCAATGGTTGGGATGTCGTTATCCGGTAAACCGATAGATGTAATAGAGATGAGTAAGAAAGAGCCGGTATTAGTTTATTTTTGGACGACATGGTGCGTCGCCTGCAAATTTGTGACGCCAGTGGTTGATTGGTTTTCATCGAGCTGTCCCGTCGTTGGTGTATCACTGACTTCGGGTAAAGATGAAAGAGTTCAACGCTATATGAATGCTAAAGGGTATAGCTACGACAACATTAATGACACTCAAGGTAAAATTGCACGCGATTGGGGAATCTCCTTAACGCCAACACTCATTGTTATTAATGATGGAAAAGTAACAAGTGTTACTTCAGGAATTACTACGCCAATAGGTATCGCAGCCCGACTTTGGTTAGCTAAGTATTAATGGGAAAAATATGAAATTCATTACAAAAAGCATCATCACACTATTGGTTACTCTGGCTTTCTCACCCGTCACTTTCGCAATGACAAAACAAGAAAAAATTGCCGAGATAACGCAAATGCTAGAAACGAACGAAGGTATTATCGATTCAGTTCACGACAGTCTAGCTGCTTACATAGATCAACAAAGTAGCTTTGATAAAACGTTAGTTGAGAGTCATGACTTTATTTATAACAACCCACATCACCCTTGGTATGGTTCCGAACATCCAAAACTGACGATCGTAAATATGACTGATTTTAGTTGCCCGTGGTGTAAAAAATTAGACCCTGTTCTTCGAAAAATAGCGGATGAGTTCCCTAATGACATCAAGGTGATAAATATTTATATCCCTCTAAAGGAGAGAGATTCGCCATTGAACTCAGCAACTTTTGGACTCAATGTCTGGAACAATGACAAAGAAAAATACAAAGCAGTTGAAGAGATGTTGATCAGTAAGCCTGGTATTCACAACGTTCGTTCGATAATGAAAGTAGCGAAGAAGAACAAAGCCACCGATTATGTTTCTTCAGACAGTGAAATAGCGATTGAAGTTGCTGAAAACTATAACTTATTTACGAGGCTGGGTGTTCGGGGGACACCAGCGATGCTAATTGATGGAACATTGCTCCCCGGCTACTTGCCATACGAAAAACTATATCCAATAGTAAAGGCTAAGCTAGAAGAGAAAAGTAAATAGAATAAATTTACGATAACTTAAATATTATCTTTGATGGATAAAAAGCCCTATTGATTAGGGCTTTATATCATTTAAATATTAATTGTAAAAGTAGATTACAAATTAATAAACAATATACAACGCAGCTAGTCCAAATATGCCTAGAAAACTCAGAACACCACATGTCGAGTACAACAACAGTCTCATTGTTAATTCCTGATTACAAAAAATATTAATAGTATTTGCTTTTATAAATTGTCTTATGTGCAATTTAAGGGCGTGGGGTTGACAAGGTTATATTAAAATAGCACCTCCAGATAAATTATCACTTAACATTTAGTTAGAGTTTCCCATGCTGAAATAATTCCCTTTACTCTGTGTTTTTTACGAAGTAATTAGAGGTTGTTTATTTTTAATTTTTACAGGTTTATATTCCATTTTGTTTCTTGTGTGGTTGTTATTTGGGTGGGTAATACGTGAACGTAAATTGATTCATAGAGTGGGAATTAACTCGAAAAACGGAAACTAACTCGTAGAATGGAAGTTAATTTCTCTAATCTGGGTGATCAAGTTATCCTCGATGAGGACTGATACGCTCTCGATTAAGTTGTTATCAACACCGTTAAATACGTTCACGTTAGTGATTAGCTTTTTCATAGTCTGCACCTTTTGGAAATGAGTGTGTGTCGCTGATGGAGTCATCATATGGGGGCAGCATTTGAAGAATGGCCATTTGGTGACAGTGATGAATTGGGTGTGTTTTTGCTATTGCTATAAGAGAAGGAAGGGGGATTTCTGTCGAATCATTAATTTGAATAATGATTATTGGTGGTGTCACAAAATGGTAAGTTTTGCTCCTTTTCGAGCGCTAAGATGTATTTCAAATCAAGGCGACTTATCAAATTAGAGAGAGACAGAATGACTAAATCAGACAAAGTTTACGGGTTCAACACACCACAACGTCTATTTGTAGGTTACACGTTAGCTGTGCTGGTGGACTTAGTGGTACTTAACTTTTTCGATGAGTACTGGGACTTCGTCAACATTGAGTCTTTCACTATTTCTTTGATAGCAGCGTTATTACTGCAGTTATTGTTGAAGCTCTCTATTGGCTTAGAGCACAAGATTGCTGAGCACTTCAAAAGTAAACCGGGTACCGCGCCTAAGGTTTATCGCGCCATCACTACTTACATCATCTTGGTGGGTTCAAAGTTCGTGATGCTAGAAGCGATTAACTTATTGTTCGGCGAGAAGGTGAGCTTTACAGGCCCTTGGAATGGTGTAGTGGCGTTCTTCGCCGTGGTATTTACGATTCTCATTGCTGAAGTAATTGTATCGAAGATCTACTTTGCGCTTGATGATAAACAAGAATCAAACTTGAAAGAAAAGACAGCTTAAGCATAAGTAGAGTTAAACATAGGGGAGTTCGGAATGAACCCTCAATTGAAAAGGGTTGGCATGTTTGCCAACCCTTTTTGTCTTTTAGCTATCCCACACTTTAGAGTAAGCGACTAATTCAGCTTATGCAGACCGATTAATTAGTACTTAACTTGGTAGTTCAGAGTGTAAGTACGGCCGCGGCCTTTGTAGTCATACGCTGCTGAGTCGTAATGAGACGAGTAAAGGATTTGAGCACGTTGACCCCAAACAGTGGTGTAGTCTTTGTTCAGTAAGTTTTGAATGCCAAAACCTAGACTACCGACAGGAAGCTGATAGGTACTCACTAGATCAAACACGGTGTAGCCATCAAGTTTGTTTTTGTCGTCTTCGTAATCAAACATAGTTTGGCTTTGTACTTTTACAGATAGGTCTGTGTCATACCAACCTGCCCAAGCACTTGCTTTAGAAGTACTTGCACTTCCTGCAGATACATCTTTCCAACCGTCGTTACCTTTCACTTCAGAGGTGACGTAGTGACCAGAAGCGCCCAGTTGAATGTTGTCATGTACCCAGTAAGAAGCCATCGCCTCTAGCCCGTACACTCGCTTTTTGTCATTGATGTTTTCAATCAGCAATGTCTTTCTGTTGTACTTCACTGATTTGTCAGATTGTGAGTAATAAGCCGCGGTTTGCAAGCTTAGCTCGCCAGTATCAAGGCGGTAACCTAACTCGAAACTGTTGGTTTTGATACCAGACATTTTTGAGTCATTAACGTTGATGCTGTCGTTGAGTTTCCAGTGATCACCAACGAGCTTGTAGCTGCCTTGTCCGTAGTATTTAGCTGGGTCTGCAAGGTCGAAACCTTGCGAGAAGTTTGCCCAAACTTGAGACTCGTTATTAAGGTGGTAGATCGTACCTAGGTTAAATAAGCCAACACCGTAATCAGTTTCACCACCTGGTACTGCGTCTGCTGTTTTGCCTTTACCAGCAGCAATTTTCTTCTGTTGGCTGTAGCCGACAAAATCATCAATCTTGTTAGAGATGTATTGGTAGCGGAATCCACCTTCCACCGTCCAATCATCGGTGATCGCATAGTCAGATTGCACAAAGCCCGCGATAGAGCTGACTTTAACACCGGCATAGCGACCCACTTGTGCATAGGTCTTGTTGACTAAGTTGCCTGAATTGTTCGCAATGGTGCGATCGTAAAGCGCTTGATTGCTATCAAGCTGATCTTGATACGCATCGATACCATAAACAATATTGAACTTATTGAAGCTCTTAGCCAGTGCTGTTTTTAATGAAATAACATCGGTAATTTGTTGACCAGAAGATTGGAAGTAAGGCGTGTAAGTTTGGTCTTCTTTACGGTATGAAGCTTCAGCAATAAACTGATGCCCAAGGAATTGATCATCGACGTAAGAGGCACTCAGCATGATGCGCTCAGTTCCGTGTTCGCGATCCGAGTAAAACCCTTTACGTACGTCAACAAAATCGCGCCCGGTGATGTATAGACCGTAAGGAGAGTTTTGCTGGCTATCGTAATATTGTGCTAGGAAGTTGAGCTTTTTGGTCTCAGACAGGTTCACGCCGACAGTTGTCAGGAAATCTACCGTCTTGTTGAACTGCAGTGAGCCTTGTGAAATGTCAGGAGTAACAATATCGCCATCTGCATCGAATACACCTTGTGTCTCGGTGTAAACCACAGAAGAGCGAGCTTGAACTTTGTCGTTACCGCCAGAGATAGATTGACCGACTTTGTAATCGAAATCTTCACCTGAATTAAAGCCCGATGAACCACCGACATAAGATTCGAATTCTAACTCTTCACCTTGTGCTTTTTTGGTGATGATGTTGATGACACCACCAGAAGCACCGGCACCGTAGATAGACGTTGCACCCGATAACACTTCGATGCGATCAATGTTAAATGGGTCGATTGATTCTAAGTGGCGGCTGATTTGGCGAGAGGATTGCAGTGATACGCCATCGATCATAACGAGCATCTTACGGCCACGTAGATTCTGACCATAGTTAGTACGAGCGCCGCTGCTTACATCTAAAGAGGGAATGCTCGCCGATAGAATTTCACCTAATGATTTACCGCCACGGTATTCCTGTTCGATTTTATCTGCGTCGATGTACCAAACTGTTCCCGGAATATCGCTGATCGCTTTAGGCGTTCGGCTTGCGACAACCACCATGTTTTCTTCGGTTGTGTATTCTTGTGCTTGGGCTGTAAACACTGTGCTTGCTGCGACAATCGCTAGCGTAACGGTGGAAAGCTTGAAACTTCCTTTTTCGGTTTTCATTTTGTTCTCAATCTTGATCAATAAAAGGCTGCACAAAGACTCATATTTGTGCGATGACTTTGTTTTTTATAAGTAAACAAGCGTTCATCTTTACTGGTTAGTAATAAATGAAGCCTCCTAAATTAGAAAAGAGGTTAACAGTGGTCACTTACTTATGGCCCCAAACATACTCATCTCGATATCTTTCAAGCTTGTATACGTTCGCATTCACGCCACCTAAGCGGTTACTACTTCTATAGTTAAAGTACGAAGTATTATCGTTAAGTTTATCAATTCTAAATAAGAATCATTATTATTGTGTTTTTGTTGCGAAAATACAATATGAAAATGCAATTTTATTTTATAGATTTGGAAACACTTGTTTGCCGAGGGGGTTAGTCACTCGGGCGGAACAGAGCCAGTGCCTTGTTCCGCAAGTGTTTAAGCGGGTGTGAACCATATAATTCAGAAGGTGTGAAAGTGCAGGTATTAGGGCCTGTTGATCTTTTGAACAAAATTTAACAACGAAAGGTAAACAGGCCTCGTGTGTTCATGAAGTCAGAATGGCATTTTCGATGGTAGAAGGACACGATAAGGGCAGCCATGATTTGACTGCTCACGTAGTTAACTGTTTTTTGCAATGATACTGTTGATTAAACTTTCTCGCTGCTCCATAGAGACCGTCATTACGTCGTTGTAGGTGCGTTTCATGACTCGAATGTCATTTTCCAGTAGCTGAGCTAATTTTGTCGAGGCCGTTTGGTTGTCACCTTCGAGCACCAATTCGATGATCTCTAGGCGACGCTGGCACGATTTAGTGACCGAAGATTGAATGTGCATCGAGACGAGATCGGTCGCTTTACGTAGGCGATTATGTTGTTGCATGGTGCTCAATAAGAAGCGATTTCCCGAACATGCGGCAAGTTGCTCGTGAAACTCAGCACTGAGGCTAAAGAGATGACTGGCGTTGACAGATTCTGGGGTCTGAATCGCTTGAGCATGGCGATCTCGGCAGCTTTCAATTGCACTGTTATCAAGTGTCCATGTTGGTTCGAGTAGGCCAGCAGGCTCGAAAATGAGTCGACAGCGATAACTTTCGGTGTGTCTTTCTAGGGTGTTCAACACACCATCAAGCTGCCATTTGTATCCTGGACTGCGACGAAAAATACCATCGCTTTCTAACAGGCGCAGTACGCTTTGCATCTCACCACGGTTGGCATCATAACGTTGTTGCAGGTCTTTCTCGGAAAACGACTGACCTAACTCACTAAAAAATAAATCCATGAGTACGCGCAGGTATAATTGTTCTTGGCGAGGTTGTTGGTCGTTGTCTTGGCCTGAAATTTCGATATCTGCCGCATCGGTTTGCAATACAGACCCTTTATAAGGGACGACTTTAGTGATGCCTTGCGCTGACAAGTGTTTTAATACCGCTCGAATAGGGCTTCTTGATACTTCGAATTGCTGCGCCAAAGATGATTCGTTTAGGCTGCTTCCCGCTTTCGCGTTGTCGGCTTTTAGCCTCGCGATGACCTTGAATAACAAATTTTGTTGGAGCTTTGTAATTGTCGTTATGTCCATGACGCTCAGAGTATGTGTTTAATCTTGATTCCATGGTAAACACAAAAAGGCTTAAATACCATAAATTGTGTTTTTGTAACCAAAAGACAATGTTAATCGACCTGTTGCAATGGATAGGTTGGTTGGTAATTTAGCGGTTGATTGGGAATTGATCGGTTAGTGATAGCTTTGTTGGTAAGTGCGTTGATGAGTGGGTAAGAAGAGAGCCCGCTTAAAGTCTCGACTTCAAATGGAGGCTTCAAACGGGGCTTTAAGCGGAGAAAGTGATTTCTCGTGTGTGCTTATTTTCTCATTAGATAGAGGAAGTAGCCGCCACCAATCAGAGAGGCTAATAGACCTGCAGGGAACTGCCAAGGGAACCATAGCGTACGACCAATCCAGTCTGCAGCCACCATGATGATAGCGCCTAATAATGCTGCAGTGAGCATTTGAGGAATCGCGCGATATTGGTGAAGCGAACGAGCCATGTGCGGCGCCAATAATCCAATGAAACTTAATGGCCCAATGACGATGGTGCACAGAGTTGTTAGTGCCGCGACTAGCAAAAGCAAAGCCAATCGAACAGCGGTTGTGTTCATACCTAGGCTGCTTGTGGTGACGTCGCCTAAGTTAATCAGCTCTATCCAGCGATTCAAAGACAGCGCCACTGCACTGATGATGGCAACCCCAACGGCGAGCAAAATGACATCTTGATTAGCGACTAAATAAGTCGAGCCTGAAAGCCAAGTGAGGAGCGCGGTTGCATTTTCATTGCCCGAGCTCATTGTGATGCGCAGGAGAGCGTCGAGCCCTGCACTTAGCGCGATGCCCGTTAACAAGGTTTGCGTTGGGGCGAAATTGTGTTTTCTTCCCATCAACCAAACCACGGCAGTCACTGAAGTTGCGCCGAGTGTACCAAGCAGCATTTGCTCTTCTCGGCCGACTGCAGTGCCAAATAGTGTGCCGAGCACTAACGCCAGAGCAGCCCCTGAGCTGATCCCCAATACTTCGGGGCTCGCCATTGGGTTGTTTGAGATGCGTTGAATAATCGTGCCTGCAAACGCAAGCCCGATCCCTGCCAATAGCGCGACTAATACACGTGGTAGACGCAGATCGAATAGCGATGAGTTGAGTTCAAGATTCCAACCAAACTGGTTTTTACCTACTGTAAGAGCAAGAACACACATTACCGTCAATAGCACTGACATCGCGGCCAGTACTTTACGCGTACTGACGAATTTGTAGTGCTCAATGGTTTCACTGCGGTTTTTGAGATCGGACTGCAGCTTGGTACGTTGCAGTAACCACAATAAGAAAGGAGCACCCAGTAGCGCCGTCATTGCGCCGGTAGGGAGCAGTTCGCCACCGAAGCCAGAGAAGGGCTGAATCACTAAATCCACAATCAATAGAATGAAGCTGCCTACCAACCCACTGACCAGAATCTGTTTCGCGAGTGCTCTTACACCGATAAGCCTAGCGATAGCAGGAGCCACAATGCCAACGAATCCGATTAAGCCTACTTCACTGACTACGGCAGCAGTAATAAAAATCGCCAACGATAAGCAAAGCAATTTGATTTGTTTGATGTTTACACCAAGTGAAGTAGCGACATTATCACCAAATTGCAGCGCTGATAATGGACGCTGTAAAACCAGTAATAACAGCGTCGGGATCGAGACTAAAGGTATGAGAACCTGCACGCTCGACCAATCATTCTGATTCAGTACACCGGCACCCCAAACAAAAATACTGGTAAGCCGTTGTTCATGCAGCATGAGCAACATGGTGTTGAGTGAGCCTAAAAATAGGCTGACCACCATACCGGCTAACACCATGTGTAATGGTGAAAAGCCTCGTGCAGAACTTAAGGTAAAAACTAAGCCTGTTGCAAGGCAGCCCCCGATGAAAGCGGGAATAAACCCTGGAATTGCTAGGTTCGCAGGAATTAAAAGGATCCCTAATACCATGCCGAGTTCTGCGCCCGCAGCAACACCCAATGTTGTAGGTGAGGCAATGGGGTTACGCAGTACAAATTGCATCACACACCCAGCGACTGCCAGTGCAAAACCACAAATGAGAGCGACGGCAAGCCTAGGTAAATAGGTGAGGTGAGTAATCAGATGCTGATAATTTGAAGAATCAAAGTGAAACAGCGTATCCCAAATCAAGCCAATCCCTTGCGAGTAAGGAGCGGTAATTTGCAGTAGCGAGCTGATCAACAAAACAGCAGCGACAGGTAGTGCCGCTGCCTTGATATTGAATCGCCCTGTGACGGTTTTTTCAATCTTTACGGTAGCCATTATTTTTGGATAAGCAATTCGGTAATGTGGTCACTAAACCTTTGAGCGGCGATTAGCCCACCGAAGGTCCAGATGGTAGGAAGTTCGTAAACGGAGTCTGTACGCGTAAACGCCATCGCTTGCCAAAGAGGGGATTGAGTCAGTTTCTTATGCTCTTCTTCCGTTAGCGGGCCAAAGATCATCACATTCGTCTGTTGGTGTTCAGCGAGCCTTTCAGTACCTGTAGTGGTAAAACCCCAGAGGTTTGTCTGCTCTTGCCAGTCGTTTTTAAGGCCCATGCTGCTTATGGTGGCTTGCGCTAATGAACCTTGGCTATGAATGCGTAAGGTTTTATCGTTGATAAAGCGTGCAAAAATCAGTGGTTTGTCTGAGTTGCCTGCGGCACGTATTTTTTCACCATTATCACTTAATCTCTTGTTTGTCTCATCAATCACTTGTTGGGCGCGTTGTGCTTTGTTAAATAGCTTGCCTAAAGAGAGGGTAACCGAAGTTGCGGATTCAAGAGGTTGTTTCTTTTTGCTGTAGACACTGTAAACCAAGACAGGTGCGATTTTATTGAGCTGGTGGTAGGCCGCCGCCATATGCTCACTGATTAAAATGACGTCAGGTTTGAGTTCTGTTAGTAGCTCTAGGTTTGGTTCTCTTCGAGATCCCACATCTGTCACGTCTGCATTTAACGCAGGTTTTACCACCCATTGCTGATAACCTTGTGCGTCTGCCACACCTTGCAACTCAACGCCTAGGCTTAATACGGTTTCGGTGAGTGCCCAATCTAAAGCCACCACTTTTTTAGGTGTAGCATCGAAAGAGACACTGCCCATTTCATGTTTGATTTCTAGTGCGTGAACGCTCTCTAGAGCAAGGGCGTTGAAAGCTAATACTGTGAACAGCATGGTGATGAACTTTTTCACAACAGGTTCCTTTTGATTTAAGGGATGTAGCTGATAGGTTGCCCTGTCTCAGGGTGTTTAAAGAGCGCAAGCTCCATTCCGTAGATTTGCATCAGTGTTTCTGGCGTCATCAAATCTTTAGGCGAACCGGAAGCAATCACTTTTCCAGAATGAAGCGCAATCAAATGATCACTGAATTTGGCGGCCATGTTCACATCATGAAGCACCATGATCACGGTTAAGCCGAGTGACTGATTAAGCTCTCTGATTAAAGCGAGCAATTCATGCTGGTGCGCGACATCGAGTGCTGAGGTTGGTTCATCAAGCAAAATACATTGGCTTTGCTGAGCAAGCAGCATGGCGACCCAAGCTCTTTGTCTTTCTCCGCCGGAAAGTGTTGCGACAAATCGGTCAGAAAAGGCGTTAAGGCCAACTTTCTCAATCGCTTCGTCTACGATGGCATAATCATCTTTGCTGTAACGTCCAAATGCGCCTTTCCATGGATAACGGCCAAAGCAAACCAGTTCACGAACGGTCACGCCATCAGTAATCGGTGGGTGCTGCGGCAGGTAGGCGACTTGGTGTGCAAATTCAAGGTTACTGTATGAGGCGAGTGGTTGCTCATTGAAGAAAACGTCACCTTCTGTTGGCGTATTTTGTCGACTTAACAGTTTAATGAGTGTCGATTTGCCACATCCATTATGACCAAGCAAGGTGGTGATCTTCTTTGGTTCAAAGGTCAAAGTCGTTGGCGAAAGGATTTTCTTACCGTCGATTTCGAACGAGGCATTGGTAAGTGTGTACATAATGCAATATGAAGTTGAGTTATGGGCTGCTAGCCGCTAATGTAACACAGTGAAATCAAAATGATAATTATTCGCTAAATCAATCTATTTATCATTGTAATATGCTCGTGCCCACTACGAACCTACCAACCTTATCTAGCGCCTTCGATATTATGTCTGTGATACAAAATAAAAAATTTCAACTATTGGCTATTGGTCTTGCTTCGGCTCTTATGGGAATTGGGCAAAACGGCTTACTCGTTTCCCTGCCTTTTCTTGTGGAACAGTCTGGATTCAGCTTGCCTACGTGGTCGATTCTTATCGCAATAGGAAGCATATTATTTCTGCCGTCTGCGCCTTTTTGGGGAAGGCAGAGCGACAAATATGGACCTAAACAAGTCGTCATTCAGGCATTGGTAGGCATGGCCGTCAGCTTTGCTTTGTTGTGTTTTTTTGCGATGAATAGTGACCAAGAAAAGGCGCTAGTGTTTTGTTTGATCGGACTGGTGGTGGCGCGAATAATTTATGGTTGTACGGTGTCTGGAATGGTGCCTGCGAGTCAGCATTGGGCGATATTATTGTGTGGTGAGAAGAACCGTTTACAGGCCATTACATCAGTGAGTCTTGGCCTAAGTGTTGGTCGATTAATTGGGCCTTTGGTCTCCATTTTAGCGTTAAAGTTATCGCCTTTTGCTCCCCTGATCGTGATGATCTTTTTACCGTGTGTTGCTTTACTTGTCACGATGTTGTTACCAACCCCTAAAGAAGAAACTCGGAAGGCTGAAGGAATAGGGCAAGCACCTTGGTTACCGAATAAAACATTACTGCCTTTTTTATCTTGCGGGTTGTTGTTGTGTGCCGCAGTCGCGTTGTTGCAATACAGTTTTTCTCCACTTATCTATTCGATCACCCGTTGGCCTACCGATCAAATAAGTGACACGATCGGGATTCTTTTGACTATCAGTGCTGCCTGTACTTTTGCTACTCAACTCTTGGTTATCAAAAAAGAAAAGCTGACACCGTTTGTTATGTACCGTTGGGGGGCATTGGGTTTGCTTGTCGGCTTTGGAGTGTTCTTGATTCCCAGTATGTGGGCGTTAGCTGTGGCGATGGTACTGACAGTGATTGGCGCAGCGTTGCTTGTTCCTGCTTACACGTTGTTTGCCACTGAAAAGCAAAGTGGTACACCGGGCGCAGCCGCAGGGTACATCGCCATGTCTCATACTCTAGGCTATGGTGTTGCTTCATTGCTTGCATTTACTTCAACCTTGAACCCTATGTATCCCATCTACTTATGTGTACTGTGTTCAGCACTGATCTTTGTAACGAGCTACATTGTTAAAAGAGAGGGAAATATCAAGGTCGCTGAGCAAGCTTAACCTTGTATTTCCCTGATACTTTTTAGCGAGCCAATTGGAAGTGAGCTAACGGATAGCATATTAACTAGTAGCAAACGGCTTTGTGTCGAACGTTGGTTTGCTAATTTATGTCTTTGAAAGCAGCGCCTTCGAAAACCACATCTCCTCGCAACACCGTCATCAACACCTGAGTCTTGGCTATTTGCCTTGCCGATACTGTGGTGATGTCTCGGTCGAGAATCGCGAAGTCCGCTGATTTTCCAACCTCAATAGAACCTGTTACGTCTTCGATACCAAGGCTCTTTGCTGCATTGAGCGTGTAAGCGTCGATAGCTGTGTAGATATCAGTGAGGCCTGTTTTACCCATGATTAAGCTATTTGCGATTCCAACTAGAGGGTTGATGTCGTGTACGTTCCAGTCACTGCTCAAGGTGATATTGGCGTCGGTTTTGAGTATCGCGTCTAGGTTCATCATGGCTTTGGCACTGCGAGCACCAAGGAAAGCTTCGGCCCATTGGTGTTGATGCTTGGCTACGTAATCGGAACCGACTTGGAAGTCCGCCGAGACATTGAGCTGCTTGAAGCGGGGAACGTCTTCATCATTGATTAACTCTACGTGAGTGAGGGTATAAGGCTTTTGCGAACCCTGTTTACGCACGCTTTCAATCGCATCAAGAGATTCACGAACGGCACCATCACCAATCGCATGAATGTGCGCACTAAAACCGATTTTATCGAGCGCGGTTAGCCACTCTTTCATCTGTGCTGGTGGAATGTAGTTTAGGCCATTGGGAGACTGTGGCAGATAGGTATCTAAATAGGGCGCGAGTGTTTTTGCTGTACCGTTAATGAAGATGCCATCGCTGTACATTTTTACCTGATCAACGAGCAACAGACGGCTTTCATCATCGGAATACATCTTCTTGAAGACTTCTAATTGAGAGGATATCGCCATTGATGGGTAAACCCAAGGGCGTAATGACACGCGAGCCGTCAAATCTTGGTTTTGCTCCGCTTCTAGCCAAACGTCGTACCAACCTCGTTTCCAATACATCCGGCCGTCACCAATGGTGGTAATGCCGTGCGCAGCGGCTTCTTCAAGTCCGAACATTAACCCTTGGTAGCTTTGTTCAAAGAGCTCGCTTTGGCTGTTCCACGCCATCTCCATAATTTGGTCGCCAGCGTTATCTAATAAGATGCCATTGAGCTTGCCGCTGTCTTGGTCTTTTAAATAAGCGCCACCTTGTGGGTCAGGAGATTGTTGGCTGATTCTGGCTATTTTTAAGGCTTTCGAGTTGACCCACATCGAGTGAGAGGTTTGCTCCATAAGCACCACGGGACGATCAGGGAAGATGCTGTCGATAATCTCAAGTGGTGTGTATTCAGAGTCGCTGTCGAGTGTCGATTCCAAAGAAAAGCCATAACCCATCAGCCAGCCTCAACCATTGGTTTCGGCATTGATTTTACACGCTTCTAAGTAAGGGATTTGCTCTTCTAATGTGGCTTCAGAGTCTAGTTCGCAATTGCCACCCAGCTCTGAGGCGGCTTCAAACACATGGTTATGATTATCAATGAACCCCGGCAAAACAAAGGCATTCTCCAAGTCGATGACATCGGTACTCTGACCTTGAAAAGATTGCGCCTGAGTGTGGTCACCGATGAAGATGATCTTGCCTTTATGGGTAACGATCGAGTCTGACTCGCGATGCCCATATATGTCGGCATTGGTAAAGATCTGGTCTGCGGTTAGGCTTTGAGAAAAAGCCGATGGCACAGAGACTAGGCTAGCGAATAATGCAATCCATGCAGTGCGTGGCAAAGTGAGCTTATTGTTCATTGTTATTTATTCCATGTTCCACTGTTTAGTAAGTATAGAAAGCGAGTGGTAAGAATCATATCGCGGATTTTTAATAATAAAGTGTCCATAGTTGCTCTCCTGATTAAGTTAACTTGCCGTATATTTTGTGGTGACTCCGACTCAATATCGAGCATCAATGAAACACCATTGATTCATTCACAGACTAAACAATTCACATAAGATTCTGAATAAATTACAGTTAGGTGAACTTTAAAATGGATTTAACGTATTACCAAGGATGTAAGTTTATGTTTTCACAAGGCTTACTCGCATTACTAATAAAAACAAGCCGAGGTTAGGATGAAAAAAATATTATTGCTGCTTAGTGTGATTCTATTGGGTGGTTGCGTGGGCATGCCTGAAACAGTAAAGCCCGTTCAACAGTTTGAATTGGATAGATACTTGGGCAAATGGTACGAAGTGGCTCGTTTAGACCACTCGTTTGAGCGTGGCTTAGATAACATCAGCGCGGAATACAGCTTGCGTGATGATGGTGGCGTTAAGGTGATTAACCGCGGCTATTCGGCGGAAGATGGCGAATGGAATGAGGCGGAAGGCAAGGCGTACTTTGTTGAAGGCAGCGAACAAGGCTATTTGAAAGTGTCTTTCTTTGGCCCTTTCTACGGCGCTTATGTGGTGTTTGAATTGGACAAAGAGGGATACCAATATGCGTTTGTTTCGGGCCCAGATACCGACTACTTGTGGTTACTTTCAAGAACACCAGAGGTTGCACCAGGAGTGATGGAGAAGTTCAAAGCGATGTCTAAAGAGCGTGGCTTCAATACTGATGAATTGATTTACGTTGAGCACGGTAAATAAGCTGAGCGCGCTAGGTTAACGACAGTTGATTGAGAAAAAGGAACAGATGATGAGTGCATCTGTTCCTTTTTTATTGGTTTGGTTTGGTTTTGTATGAACTAGCCTTGTCGACGAACCTGCAACACGCTGAGCACCGATAGTGAAAGGAAGAACGCCGGATCACTCCAGCCGAAGCCAACAAATATTCCTGTAAATGCCGCATACAATGTGATGATGGCGCCGAGCATATTTGTAACCACCAAGCCTTGGATGAGCTTTTTAGCGGACAAGCCAGGTTCAATGTCTCTAAGCAGCCAGCTTATTGCAGCGATACCACCCAAAAATATACTGGTGTGTTGAGAGAGAAAGTACGCGTACTTATCATTGATCTCTACGCCGTACATGGGCCACATTACCGTTGGGATAAAAAACAGTGCGATGGCAAACCCTGCGTAAATAATGCCGTGTAGGCTAAGAAAAGTTTTGTTGTTCATTACGTATATCTCTCTCTATTTATTACTTAGCTATTCAGTATCTTTGTTGTCATTCAGCGAATGAACAAGTTTGATTAACCGTTGATTGGGCCTTTATTAATGGTAGTTAATGGCTGATTGACGTCAAAAATCACACCACGCACTTCTTCAACACCCATCTCTTTTAAGCGAGCGCTATGCATCGCTAGGTAAGCCTCTGCACTGAGTTGGTCTTCAAAAAGATAGACACCACCGCCCAGTCTTTCAGCTTCGTTTTCTGTCCAGATTTTCCAGATCATACCCGGTTCGTTGTTAATAGACTTTGCTAGGTCAACGAGTGCGTTTGACATCTCTTCACCAAATGGGCCGCTAAATTCAAAATCAACTTGTAATAATTTCATGGTTATTTCTCCAAACAGTTACTTGGTATTGCGCTGAGACTCATGGTCATTTCGCAAAACATAGGAGGCTTGATTGCCTGTTGAAATAGATATTACCTGTAAAAAACAGACAGAAAAGTTCATAATATAGTTATTAACTGTCAGGATTTTAGACCAATGAGATTGAAAACCACCCTCGACCAATGGCAAACCCTTTACGAGATTGACCGCGCAGGCAGTATTCAGGCAGCGGCACTGCAATTGAACAAGAGCCATACCACGCTGATTTATGCGCTGAGAAAATTGGAGGACCAATTAGGCGTGACTTTAGTGCAGGTTGAAGGTCGTAGGGCGGTATTGTCGGAGGAGGGGAAATCACTGTTGCGCCGTGCAAGCAGTATGTTGGAACAAGCTCGCGAGCTAGAGTTGATCAGTGAACAGCTAGCGAAAGGTGTTGAGTCTGAAATTGTGGTTGCTGTTGATCACTTGTGCTGCCTTGAACGCCTTTATCAACCGATGGCTGCATTTTTGACGGAGAACAACACCACATCGATACAAGTGATTGAAACATCCCTGTCTAAAACAACGGAAATGGTGACTCAAGAACTGGCTGATGTGGCTATCATCAACTTGCCTATTACTAACTACTCAGCCGAAGCCTTTGGTTTTACGCTGATGGAGCCAGTAGTTGCTAGCTCACATCCGTTAGTAAGTGCCGTTTCAGTGTCGTTGAATCAACTGTCGTCTTTGCCGCAAATTGTGGTGCGAGATTTAGGTACACGATCTAATCAAGGCACTAAAAGCCAAGGCAACAAACAGGATGTGGGTTGGTTGAAGTCGAGTCAGCGTATTACGGTGGATAATTTCGACCATGCGTTTGGCGCGGTAGAGCAGGGAGTCGGGTATTGTCGACTACCAAAGCACATTGTTGAAAGCCGAGGAAGTGACAAGCTCACTGTGTTGAATGTCGAAAATGGCAGTGGGTATCACGTTCCGCTGCACCTGACTTTACCAAAAGGAGCCAAGACAGGCCCTGCTGCTAAACGTTTCTATGAGTTACTTCTTGAGTCAGTTTCAAATGCGAGCTAACGGCGACATGAACCTTGAACGATTAACGAGGCTGATTGCCGTTTAAGAATAGCGCGACACACTCGCGAGTGTAGTGAAGTCTTTCTTCTTCAGATTCTCCGCTATCGTGTCCGAAGAATCCCCAATACGCTGACTTACCATGGAACATAAGCAGCAGTTGTCTGGCTGCAATGACTGGCGAGCTTGATGTCGACAGTGTGAGATCACCAGAATCTATTTTCGACTGCAAATAATCAGCAAGTAATTTGGTGGTTTTCTGAGGCCCAGTTTCTAAATAGATAGAGGCGATCTCTGGATGCGTATTCGCTTGGCTAATGGCATTTTGAAAGGTTTGTCTAGATTGTTCATCAAGTAATAAATCCTGAAACTTCACACCAAACTTCACCAACTCATCACCCACCGCAGCATCCATATCAAAGGCTGCAGGACTGAGTTCTCGCTCCGCACACTTGGTTTGCATGCAGGTTTCGAAAAGTTCGTCTTTGTTTTTAAAGTGAGAGTAGACCGTTTGCTTAGAAACGTTCGCTGCTTTGGCTATCTGATCCATATTGATCTTGAAGCCATGTTCAGAGAAAAGTTGGCTGGCTGCGGTTAAGATCTGCGATCTCTTCTGTTCACTCTTGATGATTTTAGTCACGTGCTTGCTTCTCGTTACCTAGTTTGTCTCGTTGCTTAGCGCCTGTTGGTGCTCAGTTCTATGTGTCTCGTTTTACGCTAAGCATTATGCTTTTTGTGATGCTTTTATCAATCATTAACGATGAAACTTATTTTTAACACAATCAAACTAGACAGTCTAGTTTGATTTGGTTAGTCTAAAAAAAGAACATAATTGAGTACCGCATAGGAACAGTACGTATGTATAAATTGATGAAGGGAAGCGCAGTGGCAGTGGCGTTGTCGGCTTTTCTTGTTGGATGTGGCGAAAAGGAACAAGCCCAAGAGTCGGTTGATTCAACCGCTGAAACGGCATCGAGCGTCCAAACCATTTTAACCGTGGAAACGATGGCCTTGGCGCTCTCTTCCTCTTATGCAGTGCAGCGTGAATATGTGGGTGTGGTTAAGGCGGGTCAGCAGGCTAATTTAGGTTTCGAACTGGCGGGCAAAGTAAACGAGATTCTGGTGGATGTCGGTGACACAGTCACAACGGGTCAGCCGTTGATCAGACTGGATAACCAACTTTTGGAAACCGAGTCTAGCCAACTGAAAGCGCAGGCTGAAGAAGTCAAAGCTCAATTGAGTTTGGTGGCAGCGAACCTTAAACGTCAACGTTCATTGAAAGCGAAAGGCTTCAGTGCCGAAGCTGAGATTGATTCGTTGACCAGTGAGCAACGCGTATTGCAGGCGAACTTGCTGCGTATTGATGCCTCGGTAAAAGGCAATCAATTGAAGCTGGTGAAATCGACAGTTCGTGCGCCATATTCAGGGACCATCGCAACACGCTTTGTCTCGCTTGGAGATGTAGTGAATGTAGGGAATCCAACTCTTACACTGCTTGCCTCTGAAGGGAAAGAAGCCTTTATCGGTATTCCTGCCCATCAAATGAAAAAGGTTACTTCACTTTCCGCCCCAAGTATTCGCGTCGGGCGAGATGAATTCGCTGTGAGCCTGTTGAATCCGGGCGCAATGGTCGACACACAGTCTCGCAGTGTCGGTTTGCGTTACTTGTTTCCTGAACAATCGTCGGTGTTAGAAGGGCAACTTGCCTATTTGAAATTTGATGAGCAGATTGATGACCAAGGCTACTGGGTGCCATTAACGGGTTTGATTGATGGATTGCGCGGTGTGTGGAACATCTTTGTGATTGGTGAAGACAACAAAGTTGAGCGCCGAAGTGTTCAGGTGTTGTTTGCCAACAATCAACAAGCGTACGTGAGTGGGGCGATTGAAGACGGTGAACAAGTGATTGCCAGTGGCTTACATCGTTTAGTTCCTGGACAAACCGTGAAGCCAGCAAGCGTTACTGTTGAATAGGAAATAGCATGAAAATCATAGAGACTATTTCCAACACTCGACTGCTTATCTTAATGACAGCACTGCTGATGGTGAGTGGTATTTCTGCGTTCATGACGTTGCCACGTGCAGAAGACCCAGTAATCATCAACCGTTACGCGAACATCACAACCAGTTTCCCCGGAGCCAGTGCCGAGCGTGTTGAAACCTTGGTAACAGAAGTTATCGAGAACAAGCTGCGTGAGCTGAGTGAAGTTAAACTCGTGAGCTCAACCTCAAGGCCGGGCGTGTCTATTGTCACCTTAGAATTGAATGACACCATCACCGAGCCTGAGCCAGTTTGGTCTCAAGCTCGCGACAAGCTATCTGACATCGAATCCATTTTGCCTGCGGGCTCTCATTCTCCCGATCTCGACAGTGATCATACCTATGCTTTCACAACTATCGCATCTCTAACCTGGTCTGGTGCAGGTGAACCTGACCGATTAACACTCGGGCGCTATGCCAAAGAACTCGCTAAGCGACTAAGAACTTTGTCGGGTACTGAATTCGTTGATGAATACGGGATGCCACAAGAAGAGATTCAAATCAGTTTACGTACGGCCGATGCCGCCGCGTTGGGGCGTTCAAGTGCCAATATTGCTGAGTCGCTCGAAGGGGCAGACGCCAAGAACTCCGCCGGCGAGTTAGTGAGTGCTTATTCTCGCTTTGGCTTAGAAATTAAATCTGAACTCGATTCTATTGAACGCATTAAGCAAGTGCTAATAGCCACTGATAGCAATGGTCACATCATCCGTATGGAAGACATTGCTTCTGTGAAACGTGGTGAGAAAACCCCACAAGACCAGATTGCCATTATTGATGGTGAGCCGGGTGTGATTGTTGCGGCAAGAATGCATCCTGATCTGCGAGTTGATAATTGGACGTCGCGAGCTAATGCTCTGATTGGTAAATTTGAGCAAGAGTTACCAAGTAACGTTAAGGTGACAGTGCTGTTTAATCAGCAAGGTTATACCGAGACTCGCTTAGACGATTTAGGCAAAAGCTTGATGATCGGTTTTGGTCTGATCTTGATTGTTCTGTTTGTCACTTTAGGCGTGCGTGCCGCGATCTTAGTCGCCATTTCTCTGCCGTTAACCTCATTATTGACCTTGTCGATCATGAAAATGACCGGTGTGCCGATTAACCAAATGTCGGTGACAGGCCTAATTGTGGCGCTCGGGATCATGGTTGATAACGCGGTGGTGATGGTCGATACCATTCAGGCGTATCGTTTGAAAGGGCAACAACGAGCAGAAGCAACCATGAATGCGTTGAAGCATTTATGGGTGCCGTTATTAGGCTCAACCTTAACTACCGTGTTGGCGTTTGCCCCGATTATCTTGATGCCGGGAGCATCGGGTGAATTTGTCGGTGGTATTGCGATTACCGTTTCTTTCTCATTGATCGGCTCTTACATTATCTCGCACACCTTAATCGCAGGATTGGCGACCAAGCTACTGCCCAAGCAACTCAGTGATGTCGACAAGAAAGGACAGCACCATTGGTACATGACGGGTTTGAGAATCCCGGCTTTGACGCGCTGGTTCTCATCTTCTGTCCGCTTTGGTGTCACGCATCCAATCATCACGATTGCTTTGGTGTTGTTGGTTCCGTTTACCGGTTACTGGAGTATGTCTCAGCTGACTGAGCAATTCTTCCCGCCATCAGACCGAGACATGTTTGAGATTCAGGTTTATATGCCGCCGCAAGCGAGCATTTATGCCACTAAAAACATCTCTGAAAAAATCGACGATATCATTCATCGTTACCCTGAAGTGGAGCGTATCGATTGGCTGGTGGGTGCAAACTTCCCATCCTTCTATTACAACCTGCAAGCGAGGCAAAATAACGCGCCGTACTTCTCGCAAGCCATGGTGAAAACAGAGAACTTTGACCAAGCCAATGCGCTAATTCCACAGTTGCAAAAGGTGTTGGATGAAGAGGTGCCGGAAGCACAAATCTTGGTACGTAAGCTTAACCAAGGGCCTCCATTTACCGCGCCCGTTGAACTGCGAGTGTATGGTGAAAACCTCGATACGTTGAAAGCGATTGGTGAGGATGTGCGATTGATTTTGGCGGCTGTTCCTCATGTGACGCACACAAGGGAAACGCTGCAACCAGGTACGCCGAAGGTGTGGTTGAAGGTTGATGAAGACACCGCAAAGCTGAATGGTATTTCATTGAACCAGTTCGCAGGTATGCTGCAAACTACGCTGACAGGTCGTGAAAGTGGTTCTGTGATTGAAGGCAGTGAGTCGGTACCAATCCGTGTTCGTGTGGCAGATGAGGCGCGTGAAAACTTGGCTCACTTAAGCAATATTCGTTTGCCAATCAGTTCAGATGTCTACTCGACAGGTATTAACGTATCGACACTGGCCGAACTTGAATTGACGACCAGTCGCGGCGCGATAACCCGCCGAAATGGGCAACGTGTGAATACCATTGAGGGCTACATTGAAGCGGGTGTCTTGCCTCAAACGGTGCTCAATGAATTCCAAAAACGCCTAGAAAGCTATCAGATGCCATCGGGTTACACGATTGGTTTTGGTGGTGAATCCGCTGAACGAGATAATTCAGTCAACAGCCTTATCTCGAATGTCGCCGTTGTGGTGGTATTGATGGTGTTGGTGGTGGTGATGTCGTTCAACTCGTTCCGAATGAGTAGCATTATCTTCATGGTAGCAGGATTGGCTGGTGGGCTAGGGCTGTTATCGGTGTGGATCTTCGGTTATCCGTTCGGCTTTACGGTGATCATCGGCATGCTTGGGATTGCAGGCTTAGCGATTAATGCGGCCATTGTGATTCTGACGGAATTGAAACTCGATAAGCAAGCCTCATCAGGCAATGTGGACGCGGTCGTTGAGGCAGTGATGTCGTGTACTCGCCATATCAGCTCGACAACGATTACAACCGTTGGTGGCTTTATGCCATTGATTATTGCTGGTGGCGGTTTTTGGCCTCCATTTGCAGTCGCGATTGTCGGCGGTACAGTATTAACCACGCTTATCTCGTTCTACTTTGTGCCTGTGGTTTATCATTTGATGACTAAAAATCAGCGTAAAAACATAGTGACTCAAGCTGCGTAACTGTTTTTCAATTTAACTGCTCTTCAATTACCCATAATCGAGCCGTATCTGGTTCGATTATGGCGTTGTTCTCTCACTAAATTCATTCCAACTACCCTTCAAAAATATCACTAAGCCAATCTTCAAGTTGCTCTCGTTTATCTTGTGGGCCATTGATGATCACCAAACCGTTTAGTGTCGCGTGATCCCAAGAGATGGTGCCAGTAGCTAGCGCATCGAACACATCGAGTTCCGTAATCAGTAATAGATCTTCCTCTGTAGGCAAAGTATCTCGACCTGACACATCGACACCTTTCTCAAGTTTAACTTGGCTGTAATGACCTTTAATTGCTTCGAATAAGTTGAACTCAATTTTGCTTGGGTGGGGTTTCGCAAGCGCAGCCTTGATGGCAAAGAGTCGAAAATGATCCGGTTTATTGAGGTTGTTGAATTCATCGTCTTGTCTGGCTGTGATGACGTTGCCAAAGACTTCTAGTGAACCGGGCTCTGTCACTAAACTAAATCCTGTATCTTGGTGAAGACCACAAGCGAAAGTTAGGGAAGATGTGAGTGAAAGAATGAGAGCAAATCGTTTTAGCATGTGTGAACCTTAAACGAACTAGGGCAGTTTTCTTACTTCAACAATAGATCGAGATTGTTGAGTGAAGGTTGCGAACTGTACCAATAAATAAACGATAAAGGGACCACAATAGGTCCCTAAGTTATCGGCTCGCCATCCTTAGCATGCCTTTGCTTGGTGTATATCTAATTAACGAACGATTAGCATGATCTCTTCTGGAGTCATTGGCTTATCGAAGTAGCTCATGAATTGACCGAAGCCTTTGATGTCGCCGTTCGAGAACTTGAATGCACCAGACTGTAGGTTGCTACCAATCACTTGTTGAGCGTTTGGACCCGCAATCAAGATTTGGTTCAGTACTGCACGAGTGGTGTCGATTTGAACGTCTGCGCCTTTTACTGCTTCTTCGTGTAACTGAGCAATACCGTTACGGATTTCGATAGTGAATGCTTCGTTCGTATCAGAGAAGTTGTACGTTAGCATCATGTTCACGTCTAACGAGTTTTCTGCGATAAGCGTTGAAGTCATCATGTCGAAGATCTGCTTACTTGGTAGCGCAGTAAGCACGTCAACAGAAGCGAAGCTGATCATGTTAGAGAAGTCACGTTTGTTCTCTAGTTCAGCCGCCGCGTTAAGCGCCCAGTTACGCCAGTTGATGTTCACTTGGTCTGCAGCCCATGCTTTGTAAGCTTGTGCTTTCATCTCGCGAGCTTCCATATCTTGCTTGTTTACCGTGATTGGGTAAGAAAGAATTTCTGCTGCAAATGTGTAGTTTTCAGCCTTAATTGCTGCTTGTGCAGTCGTAAGGATGTTCTCACGGCCGCCCATGATCTCTACGAACGCTTTAGCACGTTGCTCGTAAGCCATTGGCTCTAATTGCCATGGATCTGCTTCGAAGAAACCGTTGTAACCAACGTAGATCTGACGAACAGCATGTGCAACGGTACCGTAGTGCTCTCCTAACCAAGGGTGCTCAGCAAGGTGCTTAGGAAGTTTAACGACTTCAACTAGCTCGTCCGGCGTCATACCTTTGTTCATGTAACGGATAGTTTGGTCATGCGTGTATTGAATCGCATCACGGTAAGCCGTTAGTACGTCAGCTACCGCTTCTTTACCTTCAACTGGACGACCGTGAGAGTTAATCATGATCTCAGTGTCGAACTTACGCATTACGTCGATGCCCTTGAACCACATTGATGGGTCACGGAATTTAGTACCACGAATAGTGTGAAGATTAGGGAAGTTCTCTCCTTGAAGTACTTCCGCAGCGTGCAGGATTTTCTGATCTGGGAAGTAAACCACTAACTCATCTTTCGTTTCAGATGGCACGTTCTCAATGTGCATTTTCACGCCAGCGATTTCGATTTCGATGTGGCTTTGGCTTGGTACAAGCAGGTTTGGTTCGATGAACGAAATAGCACCTTGCATGAAGCGTGGGCCAAGGCCGTCATTTACTGTACCGTGCTCACCTTCTTCTACGTGCTTAGCACCTGTGTAAGAAGTGCGGTGACCAAATAGAGTACCTAGGTTTGAAGACCAGTTAGCCACTGCAGCTGTTAGGCCTTCTTCAGCGATGATTTTTACTTCACCTGATGCTACTTCTTCGTCAGTAACCCATGCACGCACGCCAGAGATGTGGTCGATGTGGTTGTGAGAGTAGATGATTGCTTTAACCGGTTTGTCTGTGATTTGACGGAACTGCTCTTTAACCGATTGAGCCATTTCTACTGACTCGCCTGGATCAACAATGATGATGCCGTCAGTACCTTCAATCATGACTGGTGTGTCTAGACCGAAGCCGTAACCAAGGTAAATATTGTCATCTACTTGGATGATAGCTTGGTCCATTTTACGACCATGCTTGGTTAGGATTGGATGAACGTGGTCAGATTCTGCAGTGTAAGCTAGAGAATCGCCCGTTTTAGAAACAACCTGGATACGTTCGCCTTTACCCCAGAACATGTTTGACTTGTGTTCGAATAGAACCTCGCTTTTGTAGCGTGCATCAAGATCGATGTTTTGGTATTGAGCTGCGTTTGCCGTTTGAAGTTCTTGGCCTACTTTTGATACTGCTTCAACAGTGGGTGTTGCTGATGCAAAACCAGAAGCAAATAGAGCGCTTGCGATAGCAACAGGAAGAGCCATTTTTTTGAATGTATTAGTCATGATAGTGACCTTATATTTGGATACAGGAATTGGATTTCTTGACTCAAATAATAGAGAGGATAGAGGTCGCTATCTACACGCTAATAGTATTTCGATATATCGCTTTTACGATGATTGGGTTGTTATTTATATTGATTTTTCGATTTATATCGAAGGTTAAATTAGGAAGATTGGTTTGTGATAGATACAAAAATGCCCTGAAAACCAGGGCATTTCTTAAAGAACTAAAAGTAATATTTTCGATTATCTAAGTGCTTACCAAGCTCCTAAGTAAGACTTATAAGATTGCAGGCGAACTGTTGCTGCACCGATAATATCAATAAAGCCCCAGAACGGATGCGGTTTCTCAGCAGAAATCCAAGCCGCACCAGCCGCACCGATTGGGATATCGAAACCTTCTGGTTCGATGATCTCAAGAACGATGGTACGGCCTAATCCGTTACTATTTCTTACAACGTGTTGACCAACACTCTGTGGGCCTTGAAATGGAGAAATAGCCGCTTCGCCAGTACCGGTTGTGAAGCTGTGTACTTTTGCTCTGAACACGTGACCTGGGTATGCATCAACGAAAAACTCTGCGAAATCGCCTTTTTGAACATATCCGTAAGTTTGGTCAGAAACTCGCATTTCTAAAAATTTCTTGTTGGTGTTGTAAAGGTGCATGTTGCCCATGACTGAACCTTCGGCAATGTTGACAATCGCGACTTGTCCATCAAACTCAGCACGAATCGTCTTTTTCTCTTGCGCCCAGTTCACTTTTTGAAGATCGGCAACCAATGAATTAAGTTCAGCGTTCATTACACGTAGGTCAGAATCGTATTTCTCAACATCACGCGCATTAAAGATTTGCGGTGATGTTTCAGCACGCTCAAGATCTCGTGTCATCTGCTTGATCTGTTCTTCCTTCTTAACAATGGCAGATTCGATCTTTGCTTTGTCAGCTGCAGAGTTAATGTCGACGAGTGTGTAAAGTACATCGTTTTCTTTTACTCGTTGGTTGTGGTCAACATGGATTTCATCAATTTGTTGGCCAAATACAGGCGACATTACCGCGTGTGGTGCTTTTACTGTGGTTGAGTTCGTTAAATCAACCGGCGCCCACAAGCGAGAAATAACCGCCAATACCGCAAGAATCGTTACGCCGCCAATGGCAGCCCACGTGTAGTTTTTGAAGTTCTTCTTCAGTGCGCCTGTCGCAAACAGTGACCATACAATTAGGATGTATGGAATCATCATCTCTTTCATTATGCGACCTCTTTTTCTGTAGGGGATGGTTTTGTTGGAGTCTTTTCTTCTGAAGCCTGTTCTTTTGAAGGCTGAGCTTCTGAAGACGGTTGTACTGGAGACTGTTGTGTTTGAGACGGCTCTGTTGCCGATTTTTCAGGTGATACGTGGACTGCGGCTGCCTCTGAATTGGTCGCGTCTTGTTTAGGCTGCACACCACGGCGAATGACATCACTCAGTGATTGACCAATATGTTTCCAGTTCGCTAGCGCGATAACCAAGGCGATAACCCAGAATGTTTTGCTGATGAAGAGCCCGCAAAGTGACAGTGCAAAAACGATCTGTACGTGAGCGCTTTTGTGTTCTTTTGCTTTATGCACACCCAGTTCATGCAACTGCCACATGCCGTAAACACCGGCTAATACCACAGCAATGGTCACCGAGAACAAGTAACCAGAGAAGTACTCCATCTGGAAGAAGTTCATCATCATTTCATTAGGATGATTGTTGAATTGAGACATGTCGATGTCTTTAGAATGGATAGTGCCTAACGGTGCAAGAGCCCATGCACCAGCAAACATTACCGCCATAAACAGGCAGAATTTAATCAAGACCATCACAACGGCCCAGATTTTCTGGAAAATGATTTTTATAAAGTTCATATCTCAACCTACATCAATAAGAAGAGAGAATTTGCAGCCTAGAAGTCACCTTTAATGACATCTTAAAAAGTAGATGTCTATTATGTGGGTAGATTAGTGCCCATAATAAACAAAAGTAATAGATGATATTTAAAATGATATTGCACAGTCCAGACGGCTTTGTTGCGTAATTCAATGGAACTAAATCAAGAACCTACGATCTGATCAGCT